>JAFAZL010000772.1 GCA_019239815.1 Acidobacteriota bacterium | reverse complement strand
TTCTTAACGTCGCGCCGAAGGTTGAGGAAGCGATCCACGCTCTCTGCAAGGGTCTGTTCCCATTTCGTGGAGTCGAAGACAGGTGATCTCCGTGATGGCGAGAAGGCGGTTCGCTAAGAGTGGTTTGGAATGAAATTGGCGTGGATGCGATTACTGCGGCAGGGGCTCGGTCGCTTGAGAAACGGAAATTGGGAGGTACCGCTGTAGAATCGCCACTACGGCGGATTTATTGATGGGTTTGGAGATGTAATCGTCCATGCCGGATTGAAGGCAGCGATCGCGATCGTTCTGAAGAGCGTTGGCGGTCATGGCGACGATGACGACGTGTCGATCGAGAGGCTCACTGCGGCGGATGTGTTCCGTGGCCTCGTAGCCATCCATCACAGGCATCTGGCAATCCATGAAGACAAGGTCGTAGCGATTGGCGGCGACCATGTCGACGGCTTTTTTTCCGTCGGTGGCGAATTCGACGGTAAAGCCGAGGCGCAGCAACATCCGCGAAGCCACCATTTGATTTACGGCGTTGTCTTCGACAAGTAATAGTCGGCCAGCCGAATGACTCGCGGGAGCCAAGCCGTCGCGCGGATGAGGGACAGTGTCATTTCGTCGGATGTCGCCATGGTTCGGCTCCGCTCCAGTGAAGTCATGCAAGTCTGCGCGAAATTTTGATTGCGAAATACGCTCGGCGAGCGAGTGGCGCGTGACGAGCGCATGGGTGTGGGTTGGGTCCTGCGCATTGGCCCACACGGCGCGGAGAGCTTCGAAGATCAACGTAGGACGTACGGGGCGAACCAAGTAGGCGGCGAAGCCCGCGTCGGCGGCGCGCTGGGCGTCGCCTCTCTGGCCGCGCGAGGAGAGCATGACCAGAAGAGTGCGGGCGAGCAACGGGTCGGACTTGATGGCGCGAGCTAGGGATTCAGCGGCGGTGCCGGTGATCTGATCGTCGAGAATCGCAAAGTGGAAAGGGTCGGCCTGGTGTTGGGCGGCGCGAAGGAGATTCAGAGCTTCGTCAGTAGAACTGCACTCGGAGTGGCGCAATCGCCAGTGCTGAAATTGCTCGTGGAGGACGCGGCGATTGGCGGCGTTTGCGTCGACGTGGAGGAAACGCAGAGACGACAGATCCAACTGCGGCACAGCGGATTCGGCGGTTGCGGCGTCAACCTGGAGGGGAAGGGTGAACCAGAAGGTTGAGCCTTCCCCGAAAGTGCTTTGCACTCCCATTTTGCCGCCCATGATTTCGGTGAGGCGCGCGGAAATGGCGAGACCGAGCCCGGTGCCGCCGTAATGGCGCGTAGTGGAGGCATCCGCCTGAGTGAATTTTTCGAAAACCGAGGAGAGTTTTTCTTCAGGGATACCGATCCCCGTATCCGATATGGAAAATTTGACTTGAATTGTTGTTCCGGCGAGAGCTTGCGGAGAGTCGTTGTCATGCGCCGGGTCAGGTTCGACACTGAGTTGAATTCCGCCTTTTGACGTGAATTTGACGGCGTTTCCGATGAGGTTTGTCAGGATCTGGCGGATGCGGCCTGGATCCGCGATGAAGCGCGACGGGAGCGACGGCGCATAACGCACGGCGAAGTCGAGCTCCTTTTCGCGCGTTTTGGCGTGGAGGAGTTCGGCGACTTCGTAGACGACGGTGTCGAGCGCGCAGGAAATGGGATCGATGGTCATCTTGCCTGCTTCGATTTTTGAGAAGTCGAGGATGTCGTTGATGATGGCGAGTAACGAATTGGCGGAGTGACGGAGAGTGAGCGCGAATTCGCGCTGCTCGGTGTTGAGCGGAGTCTCGAGGAGAAGATCGGCCATGCCGATGACACCGTTCATGGGAGTGCGGATTTCGTGGCTCATCGCGGCGAGAAATTCGCTTTTGGCGGCGCTGGCGCTTTCGGCGAGCTGTTTGGTGCGTTGAAGTTCGCGCTCGATTTCTTTTCGGCTCGAGATGTCGATGAAACTGCCTTCGATGATGCACGATTCTGAGCCGGCCTCGTCGACGACGTTGGCATTTTCGAGGACCCAGATAAGGCGGCCGTCGCGGCGACGTAAACGGGCTTCGAAGTCGGTGAGCTGACGGTTGGCGGTGAGCGAGTCTACATAATTTTCTTCGTCTGCAGATTCGACGAAGTCAATGCGAGCATGAGCGACGAGCGCGTCGGAACGCGTGTCGTATCCCAGTGCGCGAGCGCACGCGTCGTTGCAATCGAGGATGACGCCATCCATTGTGGAGCGGTGAAGAGGGGACATCGAGCGTTCGAAGACGAGGCGGTAACGCTCGTGGCTGAGGGCGAGCTGCGCGGCCTGGGCGGAGAATTTGCGATCGAGTACGGAGGTGATGGTGACGACGCCGAGCACGACGCCGGCGATGATGGCGACTCCAAATGCACCGATCGTAGTGACTTCAATCGAGTGAGATAGGTCATCGGTGAGAGGCACAGGAAAGAAGGAAACTGCGGCCATGCCGGTGTAATGCATGGAGGCGATGGCGAAACCCATTACAATCGCTGCCGCGATTTTGGTCGAGCTGAATTCGCGATTTGTGTTGCGCAGACGGAAAGCCACCAGAAGGGCGACGACGGAAACGACGATGGCGATCAGGATTGAAGCGGCGACGATGCGCAGATCGTAAACGCAGGAGGCCGGAAGACGCATCGCGGCCATGCCGATGTAATGCATGGCGGAGATGCCGGCACCCATGACGAGACTTGAGGCGAGGACAGGCCCTGGGCGAAGAGCGGCACGGCTCACGAAAAAGAGCGCGACGGCGGACGCGAATACCGCAGCCAGGAGGGAAAGGAGCACGGTGGGAAGATCGTAAAGAACGCGAACGGGCAGTGTGAGCGCGAGCATGCCGATGTAGTGCATCGACCATATGCCGAGGCCCAGTGCTGATGCGCCAGTCCCGATCCAGATGAAACGGAGGCGACCTTCCGAGGCGGAAGTGCGGCCGGCTAGGTCGAGGGCGGAGTAGGATGCGAAGATGGCGATCACGATGGAAAGGAAGACGAGCGAGGGGGAATAGCTGTGGGCGAGAGTTGACGTTGAAGTCGCCGCATTCGGGTTAACCGTGGCGTGATGCCACGCGTGGATCATGTGTAGGCGGTTCAAATATGTGAGAGGCGCGAGCGTGGAGAAAACGCGAAGATGCAACGACGCCCCAGCCGAAGATGCGGCGGGGCCGACGCGTGATGCAGACGCAAGAATACGCAAGGCGGCAGGTATCGTCACGCTGAACGAAGGGGAACACTTCCGGCGGAGGGAAAATACCCGATTCCGGAGCGCAAGATCAGTTTAGCGTGTTGAACTAGCGGGTCAATCGGCGGGGATGGAAATTTTCCGGAATAGCAACTCAGCGCCGGAGTAAGGTGATTTCAATATTTATGGCAACCTTTTGGCGAGGGGTGCAGGCGTGATAGTTCTGGTGACCGGCAGTAGCGGACTGATCGGGTCGGAAGCAGTGACCCATTTCGATGCTCAGGGGCATGAGGTGGTCGGTGTCGACAACAACATGCGGCGGGTGTTTTTTGGCGCGGCCGGCGATACATTGTGGAACCTCGACCGGCTCAAGCGAACCACGAAGGGATTCCGGCACGCGGAGCTGGACATTCGCGATCGCGTGGGGATCGATGAGCTATTCAAGACGCACAAGTTTGATTTGATTGTGCACTGCGCGGCGCAGCCTTCCCACGATAAAGCGCGGGACATACCAATATTGGATTTTGAAGTGAACGCGCTGGGGACAATTAATTTGCTCGAGGCGACCCGGCAGCATTGTCGTGAGGCGGTGTTTGTGCTGTTCAGCACGAACAAGGTGTATGGCGACGCACCGAACGAGATTCCAATGAAAGAGCTGCCGACGCGATGGGAGTACGCGCGACCGGAGGATTACGACGGAATCGATGAGAGCTGCCGGATCGATCAAACGCTGCACTCGCTGTTCGGCGCGTCGAAGGCAGCGGCGGATCTGGTGGCGCAGGAATATGGGCGATATTTCGGAATGAGGGTGGGTATCTTTCGGGGTGGATGCTTGACGGGGCCGTCGCATTCGGGTGTGGAGCTGCATGGGTTTTTGTCGTATCTGGTGAAAATGGGCGTGACCGGCGGGAAATATTCGGTCTTCGGGTACAAGGGCAAGCAGGTTCGCGACAACATCCACAGCTATGACGTCGTGCGCGCGATCGAGGAATTCGCCGCAGCGCCGCGACCGGGCGAGGTCTATAACCTGGGCGGAGGGCGCGGGAACAGTATCTCGATGCTGGAAGCGATTGCGAAAATCGAAGGGCTGACCGGGCGCAAGATGGATTGGAAGTATGTCGATGAGAATCGCAAGGGCGATCACATCTGCTACATCTCGAACCTAACGAAGTTGAAGAAGCACTATCCGAACTGGAGCATTACGCGGGGGATCGATTCGATCCTGGAAGAGATGACACTGTCGGCGCGGGTTGCGTCGGGGGCTAAGTAGAGCCCGATCAGACGATTGCGCCTTTGGCATGGCTTGGGCCCGCAGATGCTCAGAACAGCTACCTTTACACCATATTATTATGTAGATATCTTAACTGCTCTGGTGTAGTATCGCCGCCCTGTTATTTACCTATCCGTATACTTAACTGAACGAGATAGGCGGAGGGCGGATGCTTACCCTTTTTACGACGGCGAAGCCTTTCCAAGGACACAGCGCGATTATTCAGCGGAACGCGCTCAAGAGCTGGACACTCCTCCATCCTCATGTTGAGGTCATTTTATTTGGCGACGATGCCGGCGCGGCGGAGACAGCGCGGGAGCTGCGACTGCGTTACGAGCCGTATGTGGCGCGCAGCGAGCATGGCACGAAGCGGCTGGACTATATGTTCAGCACCGCGCGAGCGATCGCGCGAAACGACATTCTCTGTTATGTGAACTGCGACATCATTTTGATGGACGACTTTTTGCGGGCGCTGAAGCGTGTGCGCGAGAAGCATTCGAGATTCCTGATGGTGGGGCGGCGCTGGGACATCGAAATGCCGGAGCCATTGGACTTTTTACAGGCGAACTGGAGGTCGCGATTGCAAGGCGTGGCACTGATGCGCGGGGTGCAGCGATCGGAGGAGTGGATCGATTATTTCGCGTTCAACAAGAGTCTGTATGGGGCGAGCGTGCCGCCGATGGTGGTGGGACGAGTGCACTGGGATCAGTGGCTGGTGTGGAAGGCGCTCGACTCGAAGGCTGCGGTGGTGGACGCGTCGCGGGGCGTGATCGCAGTGCACCAAAATCATGATTACAGCTACCACCCGAACGGGCGCGCCGGGGTGTGGCACGGGATGGAGGCGGACGAAAACTATCGGTTGGCGGGAAACGGGCGATGCTTGCGGCAAATATCGGATGCAACGGAGGTGTTGAATGCGAGACAGATCCGATCGAACGCGGGGCGGCGGCAGTGGTCAGCGGCGCGAAGGACGGCGAAACGATGCCGTCAATTCGTCTATGGCGACTTGGTGCAGCCGGTCGCGTTTTTCTTCTATGACATCACGAGGCCCATACGACACGCGCTGGGATTGCGAAGTGGAGCATTCCGGCTGCGTCGCTACCGGCAGAATGCGTAGTAGCGGCGTGGGCGAAGACGAATATGAGACGGCAGAAACCGCTGATTAGCGTTCTGATCGATACGTACAACTATGGACGGTACGTGGAAGAGGCGATCGAGAGTGTGTTGGCGCAGGATTTTCCTGTCGGTGAGCGCGAAATCCTGGTTGTGGACGACGGGTCGACGGACGATACCGCGGAACGGGTTCGAAGATTTGGTTCGGAGATTAGCTACTTTCGAAAACCGAACGGAGGGCAGGCCTCGGCATTCAATTTTGGATTGAGGCGAGCTAGCGGGAAGTATGTTGCGTTTCTGGATGCCGATGATTACTGGCTCCCTGGAAAACTGGCGAGGATTGCGGAGGAGTTCGAAGCGCATCCCGACGCGGGGATGATTTACCACGGGTTGCGGCGGCTCGATTCGCGCGAGGGAAAGATCTGGGATGCGCAGGCGGCGCAAGTGTCGGGATTTCTTCCGGCGAAGACGCGCGATTTGTTGCGCTACACCTGGTTTCCGACATCGTTTCTGGCGTTTAGGCGCAGCGCGCTGGAGTTGCTGCTGCCGATTCCGGAGAGCCTGACGATTCAGGCGGACGCGCATTTGTCAGCGTTGATTGTGTTTGTGGCGCCGATCGTTGCATTGCCGGACTATCTGGCGGTCTATCGCGTACATGGGGCGAATTTGTTTGCGGGGAGCGGACCGGCTGATCCTGTGCGTTGCGAGCTCCGAGCGCGGACACGCAAAGCGCTGATTTGCGGGATGAAGCGGTGGTTGCATGAGCGAGCGTACGACCTGGAACGCCCTGATCTGCAGATGTTGATGAAGCAGTGGGAAGTGGCTCAAGAAGAAGAGGCATTCCTTTTGAGTCCACCGAACCGCTGGCACATCTCGCGGCATTTTATACGATACGCGCGTTATTTCGGACCCCAGTTGAGCTGGCGGCATCGAGCGGCCACTTACCTGAATGCGGCGGGATCGCTTATCGTCGGATACGAGAATATTCACAAGCTGGACGAATGGAGAACAGCAATTACGCATCCGTTTCGGCGGCCGGCGAGAATTCACTAGTTACGTTGCGAAGTGTTGGCGGCGCTTTCCGTGATGGAAATTGCCGGATAGAGTCTGGCGGCTTCGTGCCTGAGCCGACGTAGACTGAGGAGGTTCAGTTCAATGGAGCGGCGCGCGGGCATGGCTTGGTTTTGGACGGGCCTCGGCGCGCACAGATACGGATGACGCGCCCTTATATCAGCGTTCTCGTCGATACCTACAATCACGAGAGGTTCATCGAGGATGCGCTCGTCAGCGTGTTGGAGCAGGACGTCTCGGACGCGGACCGGGAAGTGATTGTGGTCGACGATGGATCGAGCGATCGGACGCCGGAGATCGTGGGGAAGTTTGCGCCGCAGGTGCGGTTGATTCGGAAACAGAACGGCGGGCAGGCGTCAGCGTTTAACGCGGGGATTCCGGAGTGCGCGGGCGAGATCGTCGCGTTTTTGGATGGGGACGACTGGTGGGCGCCGGGCAAGTTGCGGGCGGTTGCGGATACGCTTGCGGCGGACAAGGAAGTCGGACTAGTCGGACACGGGATCACGGAAGTTTTCGCCGATGGGCGGCATCACGCGGAATTGCTGCGGGATGCGCCGCGTTTTCGGCTGACATCGCGCGCAGGCGCGGAAACGTTTCGGCTGCGAAAGAGCTTTCTGGGCACGAGCCGGATGACGTGTCGGACGCGGATCTTGCGGGAGATCGGGCGCGTACCGGAGCCGCTGCGGTTTCAGGCGGACGAGTATATTTTCACGCTGGCGGGGGTTTTTGGGGATGTATTGATTTTGCGCGAGTCGTTGACGTTTTACCGGCTGCATGATGCGAATTTGTTCCAGTTGGGCGACGGTGATGCAAGAGCGGTTCGGCGCAAGGGTGATGTGATGGCGGCGTTGGCTCAGGCACTGCGTGAAGAGATGCGTCGCCGGGATGTGGATCGCGATGTCACCAGGATTGTTGTCGGTTGGGTGCAGAACGAAGCGGATCAACTATCGCTGCTTGCGAATGGTGGGATGCCATGGAAAACGGTTCGCACAGAACTGAATACCTATCGCGTGACGCATCCGAGTGCGTCGATGGCGCGTTGGATGTTCAAATGCGCGACACTGCTGCCGGCGTGCGTACTTCCGCCGAAAACGTATTACTCATGGAAGCGCCAGTTTGCGGAGAATGCGTGGTATCGCAAGACGCGGGAGAAGTGGCTGCCGTACCTTCAACCGGGACACGTCGATCGATACCGGAGGCAGCGGACTTGACGCTTGCGGTTGCGTCTTCGGCTCGGCAGACACTCGACATATTGATGGCAGCGGGCGTGCCGAAACGGCGCGAGGGCGGAGTTGCGACGATCGTTTACAACCTCGGGCGAGAGATGCAGCAGCGGGGGCATCGCGTCACGTACGTGTTTCTGGACGACCTGGTACCGCCGGATTCAGTGTCACCACGATTCATGGAGCTGATTTTTTCGGCGCGGCTGGCGAAATACATTGCGGCGAACCGCGACAAGTTTTCGCTGCTGAATCTGCATGCGCCGGCGGGACTAGTCTATGGACTAAAGCGGAAGTGGATGGGGCGGCGGAACGGACCGCCGTATGTCATGACGTTGCACGGCCTTGAAGAGCGCCGTGTGGATGTGATGACGCGAGAGGCGAAAAAAGGGCGAGCGTGGAATTTTGGCTGGAGGAATCGGGCATGGCACAGTCTGTATCATTTTCCAAGATTTCGATGGGCGATCCGAACGGCTGACGGAGCACACGCTTACAGCCGCGACGTGTGGAATTTGCTCCAGTTGAAGTATGGGTTGTCGCCAGAGCGCGTCGCTTATATTCCGAACGGTGTTGAGCGCAGATTTTTTGGCTCGGCGC
>JAFAZL010000748.1 GCA_019239815.1 Acidobacteriota bacterium | reverse complement strand
GCTGTTTAGCGGAGAGACACGCAGCGTTCGGGCAACTGCCAGCTTGGATCGCGTCGCCGACCTGTGTAAGTTGTCCAGGGTGAAATGACGAATCCGGTCGCCAAGTTGAGTTTCTGGGGCGTGCGCGGATCGACGGCAACCGTCGATCCGGCGACGTGGCGTTATGGCGGAAATACGCCGTGCTTGGAGCTCACGACGCCGGACGGCTACCAACTGATTTTGGATTGCGGGACCGGGTTGCGGAGTTTGGGTTCGCGCTGGGCCAAAGAATATTTGGAGCAGAAACACGAGACGCATTTTTTGGTGACGCACTACCACTGGGATCACATTAAAGGAATTCCATTTTTCACACCGCTGTATTCCGAACAGAATGAATTTCACTTTTATAGTTTTCGATCAGAGTCGCTGGGGCGCGACAGTTTGAAGCAGGTGTTTGAGACGCAAATGGCGCAGCCGTATTTTCCAGTGGATTTGTCGGCGATGAAGGCAAAGCGGCGATTCCAAGAATTGGCGGACGGGGATTCGTATTACATCGGGGAAAATAAGATTTCGGTGCGAACGCTGAATCATCCACAGGGATGTTTGGGATTTCGGATTGAGACGGCGGCGGGAATCGTGGTGTACGCGACAGATAATGAGCCGGGGAATCCGGCTCTAGATAAGAGTTTGAGAGATTTGGCGGCGGGCGCGGATATTTTCATCAACGATGCGCAGTACACGCCGGAGCAACTCGCGGGGCCGAAGCGCGGGTGGGGGCATTCGACGTGGCAAGAAGGAGTAAAGGCGGCTCGCGACGCGGGGGCGAAGACGCTGGTGCTGTTTCATCACGATCCGGACTCGACGGATCGGATGATCGATGACACGTTGCGGCAGGGACGCGAGGAGTTTGATTCGGTGTTCGCGGCGAGCGAAGGGATGGTGATTACGCTGGGCTCGGCGGATGGGCGCGTGGATGCGCACATGCCGGGGACGCGAACAACCCTCCGGCGCGAGGCGCAATTTCGGGCGAGGGTTTCGGGCGTGACGGAAGGCGGACGGGCGTTTGATGAAGAGACGCTAGTGAGCGATTTGTCGCTCCAGGGGGCGATGATTACGTTGAAGCATAGTCCGCGGTTGCAGTCGGAGTTGCAGGTGATTATGGAAACGCCGGGGCCAAATGGGTTGGGGGCGATGCGTTTGCGCGGGTATGTGACGAGAATTGATGAGGGGAGAGAGGGGATGAGTTCGGTGGGGGTGGTGTTTACGGATTGAAAAGAGTTGACAGTCGATAGTTGAAAGTCGCAAGGGAAGAGGAAGAAAAAGACAACGCAGAGGCGCCGAGAGCGCTAAGGTACGCGGAGAAGTTGAGTTGAGATGGAGTGAGGCGCGGCGGACGCTGCGCTCTTTTTATTTTGGGGCGACCAATGTTGGCGGAGTGAGGCGCTCGGGTGTTGGAGGCTTAGTGGGTATAGTGGGGGCCGGGGGTTGAGAGTAGCATCTTTGGATCCGTTGAATCGGTGCGAACGTGAAAGAAGGAGTATCGGTTCGCTTGTGTGGGAATGACCAGGAATCGAAATTGGCGTCGAACAGCCCGGGTGGAAGTGTATTGAGGTGAATTCCAGAGGATGGCGGAACTGAAGACAAGTAAGAATCGCGCGGGATTTGTGCCGGTTGGCGCGCTCGATCCGAGGGCTGCCAACGCCTCGGCGAGTAACGCTCCAAGGAATGCCACGACACCGGCGAGTGGGCGGCGGGGTCCAACGCGGGTGGAGTTAATTCGAGGGCTTGTGAGGCAGGCGCCGTTTGTGGCGAAGAATTTTGGCCTTTATTTTAGGAATGGGTGGCGGCGGCATGTGTTGCAGACGAAGGTTGTGGCGCCGTATGCGGTGACGTTTTATGTGACGCACAAGTGCAATCTGGATTGCAGTTATTGCACGCAGAAGGAGCCGGAGGTTTTTAGTCAGGAGTTGCCGACAGCGGGGACGCTGAAAGTTTTGGCGAAGATCCGGCGCGAGACGGATTCGATTGTGATCACCGGTGGGGAGCCGACGCTGCGAGCCGACATCGAGACGATCGTGGAGGCAGCGCGATTTAAAAACAAATTCCGGTCCGTGCTGCTGATTACGAATGGGACGCTGTTGGATCGCAAACCGAAGATTCTGGACGGAGTGACCGGTCTGGTGGTGAGTCTGGATGCGTTGCAGGCCGATCCGACGAATGCGTTATCGAAGCCGGCGGCGCTGCCGAAGGTGATGGAGAATTTGCAGTTCGCGAAGGAGCGATTTGGGAATCCGCGGAAGATCACAATCAGCACAGTGATCGAGGAATGGAACATCGCAGAGGTGGAGCGTCTGCTGGATTGGTGCGGGGAGCAGGGATTCGTGTTTGCGGCGCAGTCGGCCCAGATGGAGAAGATGCCGAACCTGGCGCTGCTGCGGAATCCGAAATATCAGGCGCTGGTGGATACGATCATCGCGCGGCGGCGCGAGAACAAGCAACCGATCAACGGCACGCCGCGGACAATCGATACGTTGCTGCGATTCCGGAATTTCGAGTGTTATCCGACGATGTTTCCGCGGGTGTATCCGAATGGAGATGTGTTTTATCCGTGCGAACCGCTCCGGAAAGTGGCTGGGAATTTGTTGCTCGACGGATCGTTGAAGAAGATTTTTGCGCGAGGGAAGAAGAGGTACGGCGAGATTCCGCCGTGCGAAGGGATTTGCTATTTGTTTGGGAATGTTTTGTCGCACTACTACGTGAATGATTTTTGGGGGTTGGCGGGCGATTTTATTCGATAGAGCTACGCGCAGTGCGGGAACT
>JAFAZL010000653.1 GCA_019239815.1 Acidobacteriota bacterium | reverse complement strand
AAGATGAGGGTGTCGCAATGAGGCTGTGGAGGTTGGTGGCACCGACGCGCAAGCGAATGTATTCACGGCAGCGCGGAGTGACGCTGGTAGAGCAGGCGCTCATTTTGCCAGTCCTGCTCGCGTTGATGTTTGGCGTGATCGATATGTCCCGCGCGTTGTACACGTATCACTACGTTTCGTATATCGCGCGCGAGGCGACGCGTTGGGCGAGCGTGCGCAGCGGCAATCTAAATGGAGGCCCTGTCGATCAAACCGCCGTGGACACTTTTGTCAAAAATGTCAACGGCATGGGACTCGATCAGAATCAATTTACGACGTCGCTCGACTTTCTCAGGCCGCCCAACGGAACGCCGCTTTGCCCGGTCGCAGGGAGCAGTCCCGCGAACGAAAAACCCGGCTGCATTGTGCAGGTAACGGTGAGTTACAACTTCGCGTTCATCACGCCTCTAATACCAGTACGGACGATTAACATGAGCAGTGAGTCGCAGATCATCATTACGCAGTAGCGGGATGGCGCATTGAGTCTCGAACCCCTGGTAAACATGGCAAGCACAGACACAGCGGCACGGATGGCGAGGGCGGAAGTTACGACGCTGATGGTGCCGCATCAGGTGCAGCGCACCGGTGTGCGGCGCGGACTGCTGGAAGATCTGGCGCTGAAGATTTTGTATTTACACGGCGAGATGTCGCTGCTGGAGATGAGCGAGCGGACGTGCTTGAGCCTGGGAGTGATCGAGGAGATTTTTCAGTTTTTCCGCAAAGAGCAGTTGTGCGAAGTAAAACGCATGGCGGCGGGAAGCCACGTAATCGTGGCGAGCGGGCAGGGTAAGCAGCGCGCGGCGGAGTTGATGGCGATCAATCAATACACCGGGCCGGCGCCGGTGTCACTGGCGGATTACACGATGCGCGTGGGGATGCAGAGCGTGCAGAAGATCGCGCTGAAGCCGGCGGATATTTCGCGCGCGTTTTATCAGCTGGTGCTCGATCAGGATATGTTGAATCGCGTCGGGACGGCACTGGTGTCGGGCACGTCGATGTTTTTGCACGGGCCGTCGGGAACTGGAAAGACGAGCATCGCGACGACGATTCCGGCGGTGTACGACGACAGCGTGTGGATTCCGCATGCTGTTGTGGTGGACAACCAGATTGTGTCGGTGTACGACCCGGGCGTGCATTTTCCGAGTTCGGTCGATGTGGCGGGAGAATCGGATCGGCGGTGGGTGCTGTGCCGGCGACCTTGCGTGCTGGCGGGCGGCGAATTGTCGGCGGAAATGCTCGATTTGCAATTCAACGGGATCAGCCGGTTTTATACGGCGCCGCTGCAAATGAAGGCCAACAACGGCGTGCTGATCCTGGACGATTTCGGGCGACAGCGGATGCGGCCGGATGAGCTGCTGAATCGGTGGATGACGCCGCTCGATCGACGCGTGGATTTTTTCACGTTGCCGGGCGGACGAAAGTTTGAAGTGCCGTTTGATTTGTTCATCGTGTTTTCGACGAACCTCGATCCGACGCAGCTCGCGGATGAGGCATTTTTGCGCCGCATACCGAACAAGATTGGCGTCGACTACGCAACACGGGAACAGTTTGTGGAGATTTTTAAGCATGAATGCCAGAACCGCATGGTGCCGTGCGATGAAGGCATCGCGGAGTATGTGGTGCAGTGCTTACGCGATATGCGGCAATCCCTGGCGCAGTGTCATGCGCGCGACCTGATCAATCAGATTTTCTGGGCGGCCAAATATGCGGGAGTCGAACCGCGCATCACAGCACGCAGCGTGGAACAAGCGTGCCGCGCGCACTTCTTGCCAGTCGGGAAACGCCACGGATGAGCTTCCAAAGTGAGAGCTCGACACTGACGACGCTGCGGGCGCGTCCGCTCGTGTCGGCGACGATTCCGCGGCGGAATGCGCTGCATATCACGCCGACAGTGCGGGCGCCGCGATTCCCTGTTTCGGGTCAACGCGAAAAGACGAGCTGGTTCAGTTTGCTGGGCACGCTGTTTGAGCGCGTGCACTTGCCCACGTTTCGCGAGCCAGTGCGACTGTTTAAAGAAACGCCGCTACTGCCGTTTCGATTTTCGGGTCGATCGATTTCGCTGTCGGTTGTGCTGCACATTGGGCTGATTTTGCTGATTCCGCTGGGGCTTTCTTATGTGGCATCGCAGGAGATCTCGTCCTATGCGGACGCCGAAATTGAACAGCCACGGATGATTTACTACACGCTGCCGAAGGAAAGTCCCAACGCGAAACTGCCGAAGATCACGCCGAAGGGTGATGGCGGGCAGCCGGGGTCGGGACAATTGCAGGCGCTGCTGCAGAAGCTTGGGAGCGAAACGGACGCGCGGAAGATTGTGATCGTGTCGAAGCCCGTGCGACCGGATAACAAGAGGCAGACGATCTATCAGCCGGCGACGCCGCCCGACTTGAAGATCAATATGGATTTGAAGCTGCCGAATATCGTTGGTGGCCCGACGACCGCGATTGCAAAGCCGAAAGCGCATATCGATGCGAAGGATTCGCGGCCGATGCAGGCACGGCGCAGTGTTGAGAAGGCGATGGCGCCTAATTTGGCTGCCGTGAACGCGGCGCTTCCTACGAATCTGGCAGCGCCGACCGTGGCGCAGCCGCATCTTGCCGTGCCGATCAATGAGTCGCGGCCGAAGCAGGCACAGGTGCAGATCGGGCAGGCGAATGCGCCGACGTTGTCGGAGACGGGAGTCGCAACGGCTTCGAATCTTGGCGATCAGTATCGGGCCGGAGAACCGAATGCGCCTGAGGCTCCAACGGCGCCGAGCGCGGAGAGTTCGAACGGCAAGCCAGGGAAGGAAGAGCCGATTCAGACGGCGGGAGACGGCAAAGGAGTCGTCGTGGTTAGCGTTGATCCGTCGGAGGTTGCGGAGTTGGCGAAGATGCCTGCGGGCAATCGATGGGGCGACTTCACAATCGCGCCGAATGGCGGCCAACCGGGTGCGGTGAATGGCAGCCCGAACGGGGTTTCCAATGCGGGCAGCCATGCTAGCGGCGGCGGCGGCGATTTAGTGCCAGGTGTGGGCAAAGGGTATTCGGGCGGCGGCGGCGGCAACAGCGGTTCGAATGGCAACTTGAGCATCAATGGCGAAGCTGGCGGAAAAGGCAGCGCAGAAATGCTGGATGCCACGATTTTCCGGGAGATGGTCTATCCGGTACCGGCGAATGTGGTTTTGCGCAAAAACGCGCTGGTCGTTTCGTCGGGGCCAATGGGCGGCGGCGGATTGCAGGTTTACGGGGCGCTGCACTGCGGAAAGATCTACACGATATTTTTGGCGATGCCGGGGCAACCTTGGACTTTGCAGTATTGCCCGTCAGGCGGAGCGGCGCAGCCGCAGCAAGTGCGTTCGAACGTGGTGCGGATGGAGACGGGCGTGGTGCCTCCGGATGTGCAGGCGCGGTTCGATTTCAAACGCCAGACGGTACCGTTCGAGAAGAAGAACAAGCCGATCGTGTTGAAGGGCGTGATTACGGACGATGGCTCCGTTTCTGAACTGAAAGTGTACCAAGGCGTGCTGCAGGGAATGGACGATGCCGCGCGCGTGGCATTCAGCAAATGGAAATTTAAGCCGGCGTTGAAGGACGGGAAAGCAGTTGCGGTGGATGTGTTGGTGGGAGTTCCAACCGAGGTTGGAGCACAGGTTCAGTAGTTCTAGAACGTATAAAACTGATGTGAGGTAAAACCTCTCCCTAGCGAGAAGAAGTTTGCACACATTTGACGTGTGCTCGGAAACCGCATTTTCACAGGCGATTTCTATCCACAGTTCACCCGATTGATTCTTGACCAGTTAGTTGAGATTTCCTCAAGTGGGAATATTCCAGCGCTTGGCCATTGGGATGCACCCGTGTATGTATGTAGGCACACGGCTGTTCTCCCAGTTTCGAACAGCAATCGACTGCCTACCGTAGCCGCTAGATTCGGCCTCGTTGTCGCGCACGAAAAGTCAGTCGCTTGGGAGCTGTGGTTCGGAACCCGAGCAAGGGTCTCGTCAGAGCTGAAGTTCTGGTTGCGGGTCTCTGATGGCCTTCCGGGAGAGCGAAACGTTGGACAAAGAAGTGATCCGAGTTAGCTTTCTGACACAGGATTCGGGCCTCGGCGACGCCATTGCGCGCGCGCTGGGCGAAGACTTTTCTACGCGAACAATCGCGGAGTGGAATTTGGACCAGGCGGCACTGGTGTGCGATGCCTGCGATGTGATTTTGCTCGACCTGCGAACGGCCAACACCCAGGGCGATGACGAAGCTATGCTTCGCTTGATGGACGCCATCGGGAAGTTGCCAACGCACCCGCCTATGGTTGTGCTCTACGAAGAAGACAACCGTGGATTGCTTTTCCGTGCGATCAATCATGGCGCCGAAGACAGCATCACCAATCCGCCAAACATGATCGAAGTGCGGCTGATTTTGCGCCGAGCATATCGGTTTCATGCGGCGGAGCGCGAGGTTCAGCGGCTGCGCGCGAACGAGCTTCGGCCGACAGGGCGGCTGCATGAGTTACTTGGGACTTCGGCGCCGATGCAGGAGCTTTTCAGCTTGGCGCGCAAAATCGCGCCTTGCGACGTGAACGTGTTGGTGACGGGCGAAACTGGAACCGGCAAGGAACTCTTGGCGCGCGCCATTCACCATTTGAGCGGGCGAAGCGCGGGGCCGCTGGTTGCATTCTCTTGCGCGAACCTGCCCGAGAACCTTGTCGAAGACGAATTGTTCGGTCACGAAAAAGGCGCCTTCACCGGGGCGATGATGACTCGTCGCGGACGCGTGGAAGCCGCCGATCACGGCACACTTTTTCTCGACGAAATCGGAGACATCGGCATCGGGTTACAGCCGAAGTTGTTGCGCGTACTGCAAGAACGAAATTTCGAACGCCTGGGCAGCAACAAGACGATCGCCGTCGATATTCGTTTAATTTGCGCTACGAATCGGAATTTAGCGGAGATGGTGCCACTGGGAAAGTTCCGAGAAGATCTTTTCTATCGCTTGAACGTCGTGCAACTGCATCTACCTCCACTGCGCGAGCGCCGGGACGACATTCCGCTGCTCGCCCAACAGTTCCTGACGAAGTCGGCGCAGCAGTTCAAGAAGAAGGCGCGGCGATTCTCGCCTCAAGCGCTGAATGCTCTGGAGCAACACAACTGGCCTGGCAATGTCCGCGAGCTGGAGAACGTGGTGCAGCGCGCGGTTGTGCTGTCGGAAGATCAGACAGTGGACGTCGATGCCTTGCCGTCATCGATGCGTGGCACAACGATGACCCTTGGAATTGCTACCGGTGGAGCGATCGCGGAAACGGCAAATCTCAGCCGTTCCTATGAAGACGAAGTGCGTCGATTCAAGCGGGCGCTGGTTTTGCGTGCATTGCGGGAATGCGGCTGGCGCAAGGCAGAATGTGCGCGAACACTGGGCGTGGCGCGTGGATACCTGCACCGGCTGATCAACCAGCTTGGCATTCAAGAAGGCGAAGGCGATCCGGCCCCAGAGCGGCGAGAGGATTATCCGCTTGGGCCAGTGATGTAGGCAGCTCATCACCAGTCTCAAGACGGCCGCACTTGCGGTTCAGTTCCCTTCCAATTCAGATTCTCTGAAGCAACCTCTCGTGTCGGTGGACTGGACTTGGCTTGTCTGCTCGATTAGCTTTCATTCCATGGCTTCAGAAATTGACAACTCAGATGCTGCTCGCGTCTGCCTGAAGTTTCTTCGTGAAACACAGAATCCAGATGGGGGATGGGGATTTCGACCGAAAACACCGAGCCGAGTGGAAGCAACCTGTTGGGCGCTGCTCGCGCTGTGGGAACCATCGCAGGATTCGTCAGAAGATCGGGTACGAGTTCACCGAGCTCGTGATTTCTTGCAGACGACTCAACTTGCA
>JAFAZL010000603.1 GCA_019239815.1 Acidobacteriota bacterium | reverse complement strand
TTTCGCGAAGGGAAGAGCATCACCGGAATTCCAACCGGCTACACGGAACTCGACAAACTGACTTCGGGATTCCAGCCTTCGGAACTTTTGATTCTGGCGGCGCGCCCGTCGCAGGGAAAAACCGCGCTGGCGCTCAACCTCGCAGAGAATATTGCGATTCGCGGCGGACATCCGATGGCGGTGTTCAGCCTCGAAATGTCAAAGGAATCGCTGTTGCAGCGCCTTGTAGCTTCGGTGGCTCAGATCGACGCGCACAAATTCCGCACTGGTCACCTCAGCCGTGAGGATTGGCGCCGCATGACGGAAGCCCTTGGCACGATCGCCGGATCTCCTGTTTGGATCGATGACGCTGGTTCAACCAGCGTTCTCGAAATCGGCGCAAAAGCTCGCCGACTAAAGCGCGACAAAGGTTTGTCGCTGCTCGTTGTGGACTATTTGCAGCTCATCACGGCACGCGGAAAATTTGGAAACCGCCAGGAAGAAGTATCGAGCATTTCGCGCGGCCTGAAAGGTCTCGCGAAAGAACTACAGATTCCGGTGTTGGTGCTGAGCCAGTTGACACGCGCTCCAGAACGTGATGAACGCGGCCCGCAACTTTCCGACCTGCGCGAATCGGGCGCGATCGAACAGGACGCCGATGTCGTCATGTTCATTTATCGCCCCAATTTTTTTAAAGCGGGCGCGACTCCCGAAGAGCGCGAAGAAACCGAACTGCGCATCGCCAAGCAGCGCAACGGTCCGACCGAAAACGTGAAATTCCGATTCCTCAGCAAATTCACGCGCTTCGAGGAAGCCGCCCCCGACGCCTTCAGCAACCTCGGCCCTGACGACCTCTAAAATCGTTCAAGATTTATCAGTTTCGTTCCGTCTCGACGGCGACGAGAGAACTACTTCAATTTCCTTTTCTTTTTGAGCTGCTGGACGAGGCAGGCGTTGTAGGCGCCGGGACCGTGGATCAGCTTTTCGTTCGAGCAGGTGAGGACAACGTCTTCGCGTTCCGCCGCGCTCAGGCCGGCGAGGCTCGGAGGATTCGGCATCGCTTTCAACGCGTCGAGTTGCTTGCGCAAACATTCGTTGTATTTCGTTACGCCTTGCGACAAACGTTCCGACGCGCAGGTCAGTTGGACCGCTTCCTGGTCGGATTTTTTCAAGGCGGACAAGTCGGGTTCGGTTGTGTCCTGCGGCGTTGGCTGAATTTCCCCCGACGTTGCCGGCGTGGTCGTGTTCGCCGGATCCGCGCCGGAGCCATTCGATCCCGGAGTGGTCGATCCCCCTGATGATTTTCCGGGGATTGCTAGTGTGCTCGGATCGGCTCCTGCGATCGGAGATGTACCCGGTACCGTGCTTGTTGCGTTTGTGTTCGGCACTGCGTTGGTCGCCATTTGCACAGTGTCGATGGGCGTCATTACAAATACTGGAATGTCGGCGGTGCTGCCTTCGATGCGGTCTTCGGAGAAGCGATTCAGTGTGGCCGGGAGCTTGCGCAATGCTTCGCCATTTCCGCCGAGCTCGGTACACATCCCCACCCAGTCGGACGGCCCCGTACCGGTGCGATGAAATTCGCATCCCGCGAACTGTCCGCTGATTTTTCCGCCGCTGGCAATGGCATCGAGATAGAGCGTCGTGCCATCGACACGCGAACGATAGTTCTGGCCATCTTTCAAATTGGACCAGATGCGAGTCGGCAACTGAGCTTCCGGCGTGCTCTCATCCACGACTTCGTTGGCGGAACCATCCGCAAGAACCTTTGGCGACGAGGGCGACTGGGTGACGCGACGCGCGCGAGTCGCGACGGCGTTCGCGATGCGCGAGGTAGTAGCCATCTCGAAGTACGAAGGCGAGACGAGCCACAGCGCCAGCAGAATGCACGTCACGACGACCGCACTGCCAATCAGCGTCGGCCGCCCGCTGGTGAAGGGACGGACTGGACGCATCCCGTTCACGAAAAGCAGGATCCCAATGGCGGCGGTCACGATGGCGAGCCACAGCGGCGGCATGCGACCGCTGGCGACCAACACCGCGAGGAAAAAAATCGTGGCCATGCCGAGGACCATGAACAGAAAGCTGTTCAGGTTTCGGATCTCTGGGAATGGAGACGAGCCAGTACGAGCCCGCGACGGAATGGATTGCGTTCTCCGCGACGAACCTGTGCGCGATCCAGTCCGGGTGCGGTTCGGCGACGAATTATCTGAGCTCTCTGAAGTCGACGAAGAAGTTGAGGTGCTGGAGGTGCTGGATTCGCGATTGCGCTCGCGTTCGACGGCCAGAGATGCGTCGAATTTTTGCCGCGTGGTGGGATCGAGCAGAGCGGCTTTGGCTTCGGACAAATCCTTGAACGCTTCGGACGCAACTTTCCGGAGATACGCATTGTCGGCCGGAACCGTGTCCGGGTGGACTTCGCGTGCCTTTACCTTGAACGCGGCTTCGATTTCAGCGTCGGACGCGTTCTCGGGGACGCCGAGAATTTCGTAATAGTTCTTGCCCATGTATCTGTGCAACCGAGCTGCTGGTCCCTGTGCCGCGAGAGCCGGGGAACTCTCGCAGGTCTAATTGTATACGGAGCCGACGAGTTGCGGCAGGGGGACGCAAAGGAGGTAATACCAAGATCACCTGATGCGAAGAGGGCGCTAAAATTGCGGCCGGAGTTTCAAAACGGGAACAACAGGAGTACACCCCCGGTGTTTTCCAAAGAGTGCGCATCCTTCTTATTTTGAATGAGTTAGAGAATTCACAGAAAACAAGTGTGTGCAAGCGATTGATGTTGCTGGGTTTGCGGGACCGCGTGGTTCCAGGGCTTGAGAAGTACATTAGAGACGATAGCACGGAGGTCGTATTTAGTCAAGAGTAAACATTGCGAAAAATGATTTTTCACACGGCTGAACGCGCATAAAGGACGTCCGTTTGACGTAAGTGGGATTCATCTAAACCCGCACCTCCTGGAACTTCGAGCCACCCAGTAGAAGCCTCAGAGTGAAGTGTTGCACCCGCGACCGAAATCCTATGCGATCGGCGTCACGGACATGGGGCGGAGCAGTGCTGCGCCCGTAGGTTGGTGGTGACGAGCGAAGGTGATGAGCCGCACCATTTGGGAGGCGGGAGACAGGGTGTGGGCGGAGGGACACGAGTCGGGGTGAAAACGTGAGCGGTTGCTATTGAGGGCATTGGGGTTAGCCGTGGACTGGGGATTGCAAAATCTGGTCTGCGAAGAGAGTTATTGCAGCAGATGTTGTCTTTCACGCGGCTTGCGGGGCGGTGAAGCGGGAACGCACGTCGCGGAGGACGTACACTGGGTCTCTTCGGGGAACGACGATGACACAGACATTGACGGTGACGAAAAAGACGCGGACGGTGAAGGCCGGCGGTTCGAACGGATCTGCGGGCTCCGGCGGGCGGAGCGGACTCAACGTAAGGTACGCTTTAGCGGGCGTGGGAGCGGACGTGGCGAAAGTGGTAGGCAAAGTGGGGCGGCCGGTCTGGGCGGAAGTGTCAACGTCGGCGCTGACCTATAACCTTGAGGCGATACGGAAATTTGTGAACCCCGAGAACGAACACCGTGCGACGCCGCGGCTGGTGCTTTCGATCGTGAAAGGGAACGGCTACGGGCACGGTGGGCCGGAGGCTGCCAAGATTCTGGAAAAGGCGGGATCGGACTGGTTCGGCGTGACGTCGGCGGCAGAAGGGATCGAGGTTCGCAAAGCTGGGGTGAAGAAGCCGATTCTCGTGCTGACGAGTTTCTGGCCCGGCGAGGAAAAAAATCTTCTGAAGTATGACCTGACGCCGGTGGTGCACCGAATCGAACAGCTCGCGCAACTCAATCGAACGGCGGCGAAGGACGACAAGCGCGATCCGCTTTCTTTCCACTTGAAGATTGATTCGGGGATGAATCGGCTGGGAATCGCATCGAACGAAGTCGATGAATTTGCGGCGCAACTGGCGAAGTGCCAAAGCCTGCGGCTGGGCGGTGTAATGACGCATTTTGCGTCGTCGGAGGCGTTTGCATCCTCGCCGGTGGGAGCGCAGACACGCGAGCAAGAGGAACATTTCTTTGTGGCGCTGGAGCGGCTGCGCGCTCTCGGCGTCGATCCGGGAATCGTGCACCTGGCGAACAGCGCGGCGATCGCGAGCCGTCCCGAGACGTGGGGCGACATGGTTCGGCCGGGCGTGATTTTGTATGGGTATCACCCAGGCTACGATCCCCAGGAAATGCGCGAGGAAGCAGAGAAGAAGCTGCCGTTGAGACCGGTAATGAGTTTGCGGACGCGAATTATCAGCTTGCGTCAAATTCCGGCAGGCGCGGGCGTGGGATACGGAATGAAGTTCGTGGCGACGCGGCCGTCTACGATCGCAGTATTGGCCGCAGGATACGGCGACGGCGTGCATCGTTCGCTGGGGACGCGTGGAAACGTGCTGGTGCGGGGGAAACTGGCGCCGATCGTCGGAATCGTGTCGATGGACGTGACGATGGTCGATGTTACGGATGTGAGCGGAGCCGAAGTCGGAGATGTAGTGACGATTTACGGCTCGGATGGCGAAAACTTGTTGGCGGCGAATTTGGTGGCGCGAGGGATCGGGACGGTGACCTCGGATCTGCTTTGTGCGGTTAGCGCGCGGGTGCCGCGGGTCTATAGGGAATAGGAAAGGCGAAGTAAAGAAGCAACGACGCAACGAAGTAACGAATGTGCGATGAAGAGTTCAGCCGGCGGCGCGGATTGCGTCGCCGGTTTTTGTTTCTTGGGTGTGCCGTAAGGGAGCGGTTCGTGAGCCGGGAGGCTGGCGGCCTGGGATGCGACCGCGGCTCAGGTTGGCGCCGTCACCGATGAGAGTGATCTACGTCGCGGAATTTCCACAGATCTTTGGGAAATTAGTTGTTCGCTTGACGACGTTGCTCCGATGGGGTATATCAGATCCAGAACGTAACTAGCTTCTACCCCCGCAAGGTTCGTTGGTCCCACGCTCTGCGGGAGGCTGTCGTCGATTTTGCAGCGATTATGCAAGTCCTGTGAGGTCGCATGAGCCGAGCGTATACCGGCGCCGAACGCCGGGCAGTTGCAGAAGAATTTTCCGCAGGGATCAACATCTCCCAAAATCACCATGAGGCGGAAGTTCCGGAGCCGGTAAGAGGGGCGCCGGACGGCGAACCGTGGCTGTTGCGCGGTGGACTAGCACTGGTCGTCGTGGCGTTGTGCTGGTCGCTGAAGCCGTTCGGGCTGCACGGAATCGAGGCGGTCGGCACAGGAGTGCTGCTGGCGACAATCATCCTGGCGACCGAGATGCGGTTACGCCGAGCGACACCGAGCGGACTGCTGGGAGGGGCGCTTGGAGCGGTGCTGGGAATTTTCGCGGCGGTGTTGGTGACGGCGGTGGTGTCGAGGATCGCCGAACCGGAGCAAACGAAATCGTTTTTTGAAAGTGGCGTGTTGGTTGCGTTCGCTTACCTTGGGGCAGTGTTAGGTTCGCAAAAAGCTGTCGAACGCGAGGTGAAGCGCGGTGAGAAGGAAGAACTGAGTCCTGCGGTGTCGGGCACAAGGGACGCGGAGGCGCAAGAGGCCGACTCGGTTTCCTCAATCGTTCCGAAGTTATTGGATACGAGCGTCCTGATCGATGGGCGGATTGGGGACGTTTGCGAAGCGCAATTTCTGGATGGGCCCTTGA
>JAFAZL010000844.1 GCA_019239815.1 Acidobacteriota bacterium | reverse complement strand
CGAAGGATGCACGCCGACTTCTTCGGCGACTTCCTTGATCATCATGGGCTTCAGCGCGTCGGGACCATGAACAAAGAAATCACCCTGGCGCGCGATGATCGACTGGCAGACGCGTAGAATCGTGTGCTTGCGCTGCTCGATATTTTTCATGAGCTGGATCGCGGCGGTGAAGCGCTCTTTGACGTAGTTGCGGACGTCGCGGTCGCTGGCGTCTTTCACAAGTAAGCGGCGATAAGTGGGGCTCAAGCGGAGCTGCGGCATGTCGTCTTCGTTGAGAAATGCCTGCCACTGATCGTCAACCTTGCGGAAGTAGACGTCGGGCTCGACGAGGCGCGGCTCGGTTTTGTTATAGCGGAGACCAGGACGCGGATCGAGCTTCTTGATGACGTCGAGGGCGCGCTTGACGATGTCGAGCGGGCGATTGAGGGCGCGGGCGACTTCCTTGAGCTGATTGGCCTGCACCTGCTTGAGATGTTCGGAGACGATTTGCTGCGCGAGCGTGTTGGTCGGATCGAACGCTTTCAGCTGGAGCAGCAGGCATTCACGCAAATCGCGAGCACCGACGCCGATGGGATCGAAGTCTTGAACCACGGCAAGCGCGTCGTCGAGATCGTCCTGCGTGTACTTCCCTTCCTGCATGAGCTCTTCGTTCGACGCGGTGAGATAGCCGTTTTCGTCGAGGTTGCCGATGATGCTCTCAGCGAGTTCTTTCACCGTGTCGGAGCAGATCGTGACGCTGAGTTGCCAAGCCAAATGATCGGTAAGACCCGTTGAGGATGATAGAAATTTCTCGAACGACGGCCGCTCTGACACTTCGCGTTCTGCCGACTGGCCACCATCGCCGCCGGAATCGAGATATTGATTGAAGAAGGTGCCGACGTCGAACTCATCGAAGGGATTCGACTCGGGCTTCTCGGGAACCTTTTCAGTTTCGTTTTTGAGGAAATTTTCGTCGGCGTAATTGTCGGTTTGTGTCGGTTCTTCGCTCTGCTCTTCGAGGACGGGGTTCGCGATCATCTCCTGATTGATCATTTCGCGAAGCTCGAGACGATTGAGCGCGAGCACGCTCACCATCTGCACCAAGCCTGGCGTCAGAATCTGGCGCTGGGACACCTTCAGGTTAAGTTTTAGTCCCTGCCAAGCCATGTGCGTCCGATCGAGCCTTTCGAGTGCCAGCCTAGTTCAGGCGGAAATGATCGCCGAGATAAACGCGGCGAACTTCCGGGTCGTTGCTCAGTTCATCGGGCCGACCCTTCCTGAAGATTTTCCCATTTCTGAGGATGTATGCGCGGTCCGTTACGGTGAGTGTTTCCCGTACGTTATGATCTGTGATTAAAACGCCAATGCCCGAGCGGCTGAGGTCTCGGATGATTTCCTGAAGATCTTTGACGGTCAGCGGGTCGATGCCCGAGAAAGGCTCATCGAGAAGGATGAACGAGGGCTGAAGCGTGAGGGAGCGCGCGATTTCGAGCCGGCGGCGCTCACCGCCGGACAATGTGTAGGCTTTGCTTTGCCGCACCGTCTCCAAACCCATCTGCACCAACAACTCCTCCAGACGATCGCGCTGCTGTTCCGGCGTCAACGGCAGAGTCTCTAGCACAGCGAGAAGGTTCTCTTCGCTGGACAGTTGACGAAACACCGAAGGTTCCTGAGGGAGGTAACTGATTCCACTGCGAGCCCGGAGGTACATCGGGAGGTCGGTGATTTCGTCGCCGTTGAGAAGGACGCGGCCAGAATCGGGACGGGCCAGACCAACAATAATGTAGAAGGTGGTCGTTTTTCCGGCGCCGTTGGGTCCCAACAATCCAACGACTTCGCCTTGACCGATTTCCAGTTCGACGTCGTCTACAACCTTACGCCCTTTGTAGGACTTACTAAGTTCGACGGCCTGGAGCTTCAGCATACCTCAGTCGTGGTGGATCAGATCGCGGTCGAGTTTGGGAACTTCACTGTTGGACTCGGTGTTTTGTCAGCGTACGCGAACCATTTTCCGAATCGACGATGATCGTATCATCCGCTAAAAAGAAGGTCAATTGAGTGCCGGTGGTTGTGCCGGCGGAGCCGTCGTAGAGAGTGGGATTACCACCACTCATGACGAATTTTCCGGAGTCGGCGGAGTATTCGCCGCGTTCGGCGACGGCGCGGCGGTCGCCTTCTTCGACGGTGACGCCGCCGGTGCCGACGGCGCGGGATATTTGGCGCGAGCCGGTCGGTGTAGCGGCATCGTTTGTGGTTTGGGTTGCGCTGGCCGAGGCGTCAGGTGCGGGTGCTTTCGTGAAATATAAGTCGAGGAGTGGGCCGCGCATTTTTTGATCGGCGGACTGGACGACTACATTTTTTTCGAGGCGGGCTTTGCCCTCGATGTCGCTGTAGGTCAGCGTTGCGCTGGTCGCGTGCCAGAGCTGTGATTTTTTGGAAATGACTTGCGAGGTGTTTACCTGGCGCGTCGGCGGGTTGAAAGACGATTGCTTGTTCGATTGGGCCGATGGCCCGATGGCCGGCGCGCCTGCCGCTTGGGGAAAGACGGCGCGGACGTTACCCGCGGCGTTCAGAACGCGCGTGTCGCGCAGGAGTTCGATCGAGTCGGCCTCGAGCACAGAATCGCCTTGCCAGAGGCGCGCCTTGCCGGTGTAGAGCGCTCTGCCGGTTTTTGAATTTGCGTGGAGTTGATCGGCGGTGATGTTCGCCGGCGCTGGAGCGAGTTGCACTGCGCTGCTTTTGGCGGAAAAGTCAGTTGAGCGGACACCGCCGTCGGCGAAGATTTCGCCTGTGTTTTGCGAGAAGACAACTCGCCGGGCTTGCGTTTGTGTTGTGGCGTCGCGGGCGATCGCGTGACCAGTGAGCGTCGCAGTTTGCGCGGCGCGCTCGAAGACGGCGTGGTCGCCCTGGCCGCTGCGATCGCCTTCCTTCATTTTCACGTCGCCTTGCAAGTCCATTTGCGACCAGCTGCCGTCCGCTGCCATGAGCGCTGTTCCTGTTTCTGCGGTCGCGGTTTGCACCGGATGGCCGGTAAGCCAACGTTCGGTACGGACGCTGCCATCGGCGTGGACTTCTTTCGCTTTGCCGGTGGCGTTGGCGAAGGTCATCGCGAGTTTGTCAGCCTGAAGTTGCGTTCTCGTGGGGACGATGATGCCGCCTTGCGTGGCGGAGTCGGTCCACTCCATCGTACCCGCGGCAAGCGTTTCGGCGGTGAGTGGCTTGCCCGATTCGTGCTCCTTGCCTCCGCTGAACTCCATGCGGAACGCAGCGGTTTGTAAAGTGCGCGTGTCGCCGGATTTTTCTTCTTTTGTGCGCAGCACGACGTTGCCGTTAACGTTGAGCTCCTTGGGCCGGCTGAAGCGCGGCCAGAAGGTGAGCGAGCCGGTGTCGCCGCTCATGGCGTCTTCATCGGTGGCGTTCTTGCGGTAGCCGGTGACATGGCCCGAAGCGTCGAGTTTTGTGATCCAGCCTTCGGGGACAAAACGTGCGGTGAGATTGTCGGATTCGAGATTCATCTCTTCGCCGGGCTTGGTGTAGACGACGCGCGGATGATCGTCGCCGGTGGTCGAAGCGATGAGTGTTTGCGCATGGAAGTCGTCATCGAGCACGAGCGTGAGTTCGCCGGCGGTGAGGCGCTCAGCAGAGGTTTCGGCTTCGGCAGGACCGAAGAGATGCAGCAGGCGCGAGTCGCGCGAGAAATCGAGCGACGAGCCTTTCACGCGCACATCCTGGCCAGCCTTCGGATCAACGGAAGCAGAGATTGCGGTTTTCTTTGCGGTGGCGGAAGGCGCCTGGGTGAGGCGAATGCGGACATCATGCTGAAGCCGGAGCGTGCCTTCGTCGGCGTTGTACTCAAGGCCGGTACCGTCGCCGGTGCCGCTGGGGAAGGCGAAGGTGACGCGCTGGTCGGTTCGCGCGAGACCGCTGGCGCGATTGAAGGTGACGCCGCGCGTTTCGACACGCGTGGCGCGCGCTTCGGCGAGCGACGGATTGCGCCCGGCGAGTTCAGCGTCAGCCGCACTCATTGCGTCGATGCGGACATCGCCGCCGCAGCTGATGTCGCCGGATTTTTGATCGTAGCGGCAACTGTGCGTGCGGATGATGTCGTGCCGATCGCCGGTTTTTCCGTAGATGGTGACGACGACTTCTTCCAGGAGGCTTGCGTCCTGACCTTTGAATTCGGTCGATTTGGAGGCTTGGACCTGAAAGATTGTGCGGGTCCCGTCGTTCTTTTTGAAGTTGATGCCGTTGGACTGGCGGGTGACGTCTTGCGGAGCAGCCGCGGGCGCTTCCTTGCGCTCGATGTGCCGCGTCCAACCGCGCTTGAGGTAGACAGCTGTGGTGATGCCCGCAAGTATCAGGGCCACCGCGGCCGACCAGCTCGCGTACCGCGCCGCTTCACTTCTGCGCATGATTTAGTGTAAGCAAATCTCGGCTTGTCGTGTAGCGATGCCGGGTGGTGAGATGCGGCGATCTGGGGTTGGCGTTACTTCGAACCGACCACAGCAAGCGAAGCAATTTATGGGGGTCAGCCGGCGGATTCGGCGGAGGTCGCGACGGTGTCTGGCAGGATGCCGATGTTGGCGGCGGCTACGCTGTCGCGGTTAGTGTTTTTCACCAGGTACATCGCTTCGTCGGCGAGGTGAAGCAGACCTTCTTTCGTACGCGAATCTACAGGATACGAGGCGACACCGACGCTCGGGGTGACGCGCACACTCACTCCGGCGTGATCGAGCCACTTGCCTTCGCGAATCAATTTGTGGAGGCGACGAGCTACGTTAAGGGCGTTCTCTTTCGACGTTTGCGGAAGAAGGATCACGAACTCATCGCCGCCATAGCGGAAAGCGAAATCGATCAGGCGGCAGTGCGATTTTAGCGCATTACCGATTTCAGCCAGCAGGCGTGAGCCGATCAGGTGGCCGTGCGTATCGTTGACCTGTTTGAAATGGTCTAGATCGATGAAAACCACCGAAAATTCGTAGTTGTAGCGCTGCGAACGATAGATTTCGGTTTCGAGGATGAACTGCATGTGGCGCGCGTTATAGAGCGACGTGCAATCGTCGGTGATAGTGAGTTCATGAATGCGCTTGACGTGGCGCGCATTTTCGAGCGCGATCGCGGCGAAGTCAGACAACGCTTCGAGTAATTTCAAATCGCGCGCGCCGAAACCTTCCGGGCCGATGCAATTGATCAGCTCGATGACACCCAGGCACGTGTCGCGAAACTTTACCGGCACGGCGACGATCGACTGCGTTTCCATTTTTGTCTTTTCGTCGACCTTGCCAAAGAAGCGCGTATCTTTGGAAGTGTCCGGCACGACAACCGCTTCGCCGTTTTGTGCGACCCAGCCGGCGATGCCCTGCCCGACCTTGACGCGGACGTCTTTCAACGCTTGAGAGGCCTTGCCAACCGCCAACTCGAAATAAAGTTCGTTGGTGTTTTCGTCGAGAAGCAGCAACGACCAATTGTCGGGTCGCAGAAACTCGTCGATTTTTTCCATGATGGTGCGGAGGACCTGGTCGAGCTGGAGAGAAGAGGTAAGCGC
>JAFAZL010000448.1 GCA_019239815.1 Acidobacteriota bacterium | reverse complement strand
CGGCATCGAGGAAGAAGCCACCCGCGTCGGCGCCGACGTCTACGAAATGTACGCCGTCACCGACGCCATCGCCCACGAATACGAGTTCGGTTCCGGCGAGCACATGGCCTCAGGCCGTTCCCAAATCGATTGGTTCCTCTATCAGGTGGGCATGCTGACTTTCCGCGGCTTCGCGCAAGGCAAGGCGACCTGGATCCTCAACTATTCTTGGGACGGCGACAAAGTCGTCGACAAACGCGAAGCCATGAAAAATCTCGCGATGTCCCAGGTCGTCGCCGGATCCAACTTCTGGGACGCGCCCGGCCACAGCATGGCTGGCTCCAACGACCTGCCAACACGCAGAATGATCTTCGATTGGATCGCCGCCAACGAAAAATCTCTTTACTCGCCGCGAACTCCGATCGAGCCTGTCGGCGTCTATTTCTCGCCCAAGAGCCGCGATTACAGCGTGACCGAATTTCTCCCCAGCTATCGCGGCACGCTCGTCGCTTTGCTCCAGGCGCACCGCGAATTTCAGGTCGTGACTCCGCGCACGCTCGCCTCGTTCAAGGGCAAAACTCTCGTCCTTCCCAACGTCACCACGCTAAGCGACATCGAGAAAGGTGAAATCACCGCCTACTCGCAACTCGGCGGCCGTCTCGTCGTCACTGGAACGGATGTCACCGGCCTCGAGAAATCCGATTCGGTCGTCCGCTTCAAAGAATGCCCCGGCAAAGCCTTCTTCGACGCGATTGAAAAAGACTTCCCATCCGCACTCCAGAAGCCACCAACCGAATTACTCGCCGCGCTAGACGTAAAATCTCAAATCGAAGTCGACGCGCCGCCAACCGTCGCTGCAAACATCTCGCAGGTCGACGGTTCGCCCCACATCTTCCTGGCTAATTTCACCGGCCTCGTCCCCGGAAAAATCGCTATCCAGACACCTGTGACCGGCATCCGAATACGTGTGCCTGCCTCCGACGGCGACACGCTCGCATATTTGCCGTTTCTAGGCCAAACTCAGACGCTGCACGGCACGCCACACGGCGGCCAGATAGAATTCACGCTGCCGCCCGTCGAACGCGGCGCCATCGTTTGGACGACTGGCCATTAGACAATAGGAAAGACAACGCAATGACTCCACAACTTACGCCGGGCAAAAAGCGCGGCCTCGACGCAGTCTCCGACAAACGCGGCGTGATCGCCGCTCTCGCCATCGATCAGCGCGGAGCGATGCGCGAACTATTTTCGAAGCCGATGGGCGTCGATCCCTCCGCCGTTCCCGGCGACAAGCTCGTGGAGTACAAAAAGGCCGTCAGCCGGATTCTGACACCGTATGCGAGCGCAATCCTGCTCGATCCTGAATTTGGTCTGCCCGCATCGCGCGAGCGCGCCAAGAGTTCCGGACTTCTGCTCGCATATGAGATCACGGGCTACGACAAAGCAGTGAAGGGAAGGCTTCCACGCCTTCTCGATCACTGGTCCGTCCACCGTCTGGTGCGCGAAGGCGCCGACAGCATCAAGCTGCTCCTCTACTATTCTGCGGTTAGCGAGCCGGCCATCAACGACATCAAGTACGCCTTTGTCGAACGCATCGGCGCGGAGTGCGCCGCCGCCGACGTCCCGTTTTTCCTCGAGCTTGTCAGCTATGTGGATGGCATGGATTCCAAATCCCCCGAATTCGCGCGCAAAAAACCAGAGTTGGTCTCACGAGGAATGGCCGAATTTTCAAAGCCGCAATATCGCATCGACATTTTGAAAGTCGGCATGCCCGTCGATTTGGCCTCCGTCGAAGGCGCGCCGTCTCCGGCCGCTCAGGTCGTCTACTCGCGCAAAGAAGCGAAGGAATATTTCCTCCAGGCCGCGCAGCAGGCGACGTTGCCCTTCATCTACCTGAGCGAAGGCGTGAGCAACGAGACCTTCCAGTTCGGCCTCGAACTCGCCGACGAATCGGGCGCCCAGTACTCAGGCGTTCTCTGTGGCCGCGCCACCTGGAAAGACGGTGTCGCCGTCTACGTCCAAAAAGGCCCTGCAGCCCTTGACGAATGGCTGCACACGACCGGCAAGCAAAATATCGAGAACGTCAACGCGCGCCTGAAAGGCGCGACGCCGTGGCATTCGTTTCGTCCGGCACAGAAGGCCGGCGCCCGCGCAAAATGACCGCAAGCGGCAACCGAGCGCAAGCTTCGTTCATCTGCGTAAGCCTGAATCCCGCCATTGATAAACGTCTTCGTCTCGATACGTTGAAACCCGGCCGCGTCAATCGCGTTCTCGAAGCCATCCCCGCGCCAGGAGGAAAATCCGCCCACGTTGCTATGGTCCTCCGCGCGCTTGGCGCCGATCCACTCTGGCTGGGATTTAGCGGCGGCCCCAACGGCGATGCGCTGCTGCAAGGTTTGCGCTCTCTCTCGATTCGCGCCGAAGGCGTCCCAATTGCATCCGAAACGCGCATGAATCTCGAAGTCCTCGAAGAAAACGGAACCGTCACCGAAATTCTCGAGCCTGGCGCTCCGGCGAGCTCCGCAGAAAGGGAAGCGTTCCTCCACGCATTTGAAACCCAACTCGAACTCAATCCGAACGCAATCGTCGTCATGTCTGGCAGCCTCCCTCCCGGACTTCCCAAAGATGAATTCGCAACGCTCGTCAAAGTCAGCCAGCAACGCGGAGCTCGCGTCTTTCTCGACACCAGCGGCGAGCCATTGAAACTCGGTCTCCAGCAGCGCCCCGACTTCGCCAAGCCCAATCAGGAAGAGGCCGAATGGCTCATCGGCCGAACGATCGATGGCAACGCTTCTGCTGCATCTGCGCTCGAAGCCTTGGTAAAGGAAGGCCCTCGAAGCGCCGCCATCAGCTTGGGCGCCAAGGGGCTCGTCTGGCGTGGACCCGCCACCAGCGAGGCATTTGTAGCTGTGCCACCGAAGCTTGAAGCCGCCTCCGCAGTGGGCAGCGGCGATGCTACGATTGCTGGCTTCGCGTTTGCCGCAAGCCAGAACCT
>JAFAZL010000397.1 GCA_019239815.1 Acidobacteriota bacterium | reverse complement strand
TTTTTGAAACGCCCACCGCGGCCGGGGAGCGATGAGCGTGGCCAACGCACAGCAATTCTGCACCTTCTATGTCGACCGCCAATTCTTCGGCGTTCCCGTGCAGCAAGTCCAGGAAGTCATCCGCTACCAGGAAATGACGCGCGTCCCACTCGTTCCGCGCGTGATTCGCGGTCTCATCAACCTCCGCGGCCAAATCGTCGTTGCCATCGACCTGCGCCGCCGCCTCAACGCGGCCGAGCGCCCCGAGGATCAGCTTCCGATGAACGTCGTCGTACGCACGGCCGACGGCGCGCTTAGTCTGCTCGTCGACGAAATCGGCGACGTGCTCGAAGTTCAGGAAGAAACCTTCGAGCGGCCGCCGGAAACGCTCCAAGGTGTCGCGCGCGAGCTCGTCTCGGGCGTGCATAAGCTCTCCAGCGGATTGCTGCTGATTCTCGATACCGAAAAAGCCGTCAATGTGGCCGACATGGACACGCTGCACGCTGGAGCCGAAGCATGACTCCCGCCGAAAAGACTTTCGTACGCATAGATCCACCATCCACAAATCGAGGACGCGCTCCGCACCGGAGCCAAAGGGAGGTGTTGTAATGGGTGTCAAAGTGCCGTCGGTTCGCCGTACCGATTCGTTGTTCGCCCAGGTCGGAGGGAAAGCAAACGTCACCGCCATCGTCGACCGCTTCTACGACAAGCTGCTCGGCGACACCGATCTGCGCCCGCTGTTTGCCAAGGCCAATATCGGCGCGCTGAAGCAGCGACAGGCGACTTTCTTGACTCAGGCGCTGGGCGGCCCAACCGATGGCCGCAACCGTGAAACTTCTCAAGCCCACGCCCACTTGCTAACGCAGCCGCGTCAAGTCGAACGTGCCACGACGCACCTGGCCCTCGCGCTCAACGAGTTTAACCTCACGCCGGAAACTGTCGACGAAGTCATGGAACGCGTTGCGCAGGAGGCTGAACGCGAAGCAAATGAAAACGGTGACAACGACGGCGGGGCCGACGCGAACTTGAAAGAAGAGTTGCTCGGTGAACTGGCCGCCGTCAGTCGCGCCTACGCCGTCGCCGAATTTCAAATGGATGGCACCCTGCTAACCGCGAACGAAAATTTCCTCGCCGCCACGGGATACGCGCCCACTGAAGTTCAGGGTCGCCATCACAGCATTTTTGTCAGTGAAGCCCATCGCCAGTCCCCGGAATACCGCGAATTTTGGGCCAAGCTGAACCGCGGCGAATCTCACACCGGTGAGGTCCATCGCCTCGGTAAAGGAGGCCGGGAGCTGTGGTTGCAAGCCACCTACACGCCCATCCTCGATCTCAACGGCAAGCCCACCAAGGTATTTGCGACTGCTATCGATGTGACCGCGCAACACGCCGTGACCCAGGAGCTGAAAGACCTTCGCGTTCGGGCCGAAATGAGCGATCTCACCAGCATCGTCTCCGAGGCTGACCTTAAAGGCGACATCGTTACGGTCAATGAAAAATTCATCGAAGTATCGAAATATCCCCGTGACGAGCTGATCGGACATCCGCACAACACCACGCGTCACCCCGATATGCCCAAGGCCGTATTCAAGGAAGTCTGGTCCACCATCGGCCGCGGCAAAACGTTTCGTGGAGTGATCAAGAACCGCGCCAAGGACGGCACGCCGTACTACGTCGATGCCGTCATCGCCCCGGTTCTGGGCGACAACGGCAAGCCGATGAAATATATCGGCGTGCGCTACGACATTACCAAGAGCGAGTTGGAACGCCAGGAAGCGCGCGGCATCGTTGGCGCAATTGACTCCAATTTTTGCTACGCGCAGCTTAGCGTCGATGGCGCTTTCCTGTCCGCCAATGCGCACTTTCTTGAGATGTACGGCTATCGGCAGGAGGAACTGATCGGAAAAAACCACCAGATTCTCGTGGACTCGGCGCACGCCCGTTCCGCTGCGTACTCCGATTTCTGGAGCCAGCTGCGCACCGGCAAGGCCCAGGTCGGCGTCTTCAAAAATGTCACCAAAGACAGCCGGGAGGTTTATATCCAGGCGGTCTTCGGTGCTGTGCGCGACGAAATGGATCGCGTCATGAAGATCGTCGTCGTCGGCACGAACGTAACTTCCGAGAAGGTATCAGCTGCCGATTTCGCTGGACAGATCGCGGCGATCGGAAAGTCTCAAGCAGTGATCGAATTCCAAATGGATGGCACCATCGTCGAGGCCAACGACAATTTCCTTCGGACCATGGGCTATATGCTTGATGAAATTAAAGGTAGGCATCACAGCATTTTCGTTGACGAAAGCTATCGCAATAGTTCCGACTATCGCGATTTCTGGACCAAGCTAAACCGGGGTGAATATCAGGCAGGCGAATACAAGCGCGTAGGTAAGGGTGGCAAGGAAGTCTGGATACAGGCCTCCTACAATCCGATCCTCGACCTCAACGGCAAACCCTTCAAGGTCGTCAAATACGCCAGCGACATCACTCCACAAAAAGCTGCGGCCGAGGAACTCCGGCGTAAAGTTGATTCCATGCTCGTCGCGGTTTCCGCAGCGTCCCGGGGCGACCTCACCCAGGAAATCACCGTCAGCGGGCAGGACGCCATCGGCCAGATGGGCGCGGGCTTGTCACAGCTTCTCTCGAATCTCCGCACGAGCATCGGCAAGATCGGACAGACCGCAGCGACACTCTCCACCTCTTCGGGAGAGCTTTCCAGTGTCAGCCAGCAGATGAGCGCCAACGCCGAAGAAACCTCGTCACAAGCCAACGTCGTCTCGGCAGCTGGCGAACAGGTCAACCGCAACCTGCAAACCGTCGCCACAGGCAGCGAAGAGATGAGCGTCTCGATCAAGGAAATCGCCAAGAACGCCACCGAAGCCGCCAAGGTCGCCACCGAAGCTGTCAAAGCCGCGCAGGCGACCAACGTCACCGTCAGCAAGCTTGGCGAATCCAGCGTCGAAATCGGCCAGGTCATCAAGGTCATCACTTCCATCGCGCAGCAGACCAATCTCCTCGCGCTCAACGCTACCATCGAAGCCGCTCGCGCAGGTGAAGCCGGCAAAGGCTTCGCCGTTGTCGCCAACGAAGTCAAAGAGCTCGCCAAGGAAACCGCCAAAGCCACCGAAGACATCAGCCGCAAGATCGAAAGCATTCAGGTCGACACAAAAGGCGCGGTCGAAGCCATCGGCACCATCACGCGCATCATCACCCAGGTCAACGACATCTCGAACTCCATTGCTTCTGCCGTCGAAGAGCAGAACGCCACCACCAACGAAATGTCGCGCAACGTCACCGAAGCCGCCCGCGGCGCCAGCGAAATTGCCAAGAACATCGCTGGCGTTGCCGAAGCCGCGCAAAGCACGTCGCACGGCGCTGGCGACTCGCAGCGCGCCGCCCAGCAGCTCACGACTATGTCCACCGAACTGCGCGAACTCGTCGCCCAATTCAAATATTGATCAGGTACGCCGACGCATTCGCAGGGACGACTCTCACCGGCCGCGCCGGGAAAGGCCAACACACGCTTCGCGCTATGCCGCCCATTCGCATTCTCGTCGTTGACGACTCGGTCGTGATTCGCAAGGTGCTTACCGACGCCCTCGCCGGCGATCCCGCCGTCGAAGTCGCCGGCACCGCGTCCGACGGTCGCCTCGCGCTGGCGAAAATCGGTCAGCTTAAGCCCGACATCATCACGCTCGATGTCGAGATGCCCAATATGTCCGGCCTCGAAGCTATAAAGGAAATTCGCAAGTCACATCCGCAGCTTCCGATCATCATGTTCAGCACACTCACCGAGCGTGGCGCAGCCACCACGCTTGATGCGCTGGCTCTCGGTGCCAGCGATTACGTCACCAAGCCGAGCAACACCGGCAGCCTCGATGTCACCATGCTGCGCATCAAAGAAGATCTCCTCCCGAAAATTAAGGCGCTCTGCGGGCGCGGATTTCCTGACAAGAAACCCACTTTCCCCCCGCCAAAGCCGCCGCAGCCGATCGCAGCCGCCGACCGCGCCAGAGCCCGAATCGAAGTGCTGGCGATCGGCTCCTCGACTGGCGGTCCGAACGCGCTCGCTGAACTTCTGCCCTCGATTCCCGTCGACTTCCCCGTTCCTATCTTGATCGTCCAGCACATGCCGCCCCTATTTACGCGGCTGCTCGCCGAGCGGCTCGACAAGGCTTCCGCGATCTCGGTTCACGAAGGGGAGCCCGGCACCCTGATCGAGCCGGGACACGCGTGGATCGCTCCCGGCGACTATCACATGATTCTCGAGCGCCGCGCCGCCGGCGTCCATCTCGCGATGAATCAGGCGCCTCCCGAAAATTCCTGTCGGCCCGCGGTCGACGTGCTCTTCCGATCCGTTGCCGCAACCTTTCGCGCCAATACCCTCGCTGTCGTTCTCACGGGAATGGGTTCCGATGGCGTTCTTGGCTCGCAGGCCGTGCGCGAAAAAGGTGGCCGCGTGTTCGTGCAGGATGAAGCAAGCTCCGTGGTTTGGGGAATGCCCGGCCAGACTGCCGCCGCCGGCTTTGCCGACAACATTTACCCGCTCCGCAGCATGGCCGTCGAGGTTGATCGTCACGTCCGTGCTAGCCGCCAGCCTTTGGCTGCCGGCCACCCAGTAGGAGCGAAATAATCCACGATGCCCCTTGAGACACAAACGCCGCCGAAACCCGCCGCTCCTTCTACCCGTGACGACGAGTCTCGCGACCCTGTCTACTTGAAGATTCGCGACCTCGTCTATCAAGCCTGCGGCATCTACCATTCCGAAGAGAAACTCTATCTGCTCGCCGGCGCTTGCAACCGCCGCATGGCCGCCAGTAACAAGGCTACCGATTCACGCCAATATCTCGACCTGCTCAGCGGTGCCGCTACTCGTGTCGTCGAACTCCGCGAACTCCTCAACGAAATCACCATCGGCGAAACCTGTCTTTTCCGCAGCCAGCCGCAGCTCACTGCCCTCCAAAATGTCATTCTTCCCGAACTCATCGCAACTCGCGGCCAAATCGGTCTCAGAAAACTCAAGATCTGGAGCGCCGGATGTTCCACCGGCGAAGAACCCTACACGCTCGCGATGTTTCTCCTCGAACAAAGCGAAAAACTTCTCAAAGGCTGGACCTTCGATATCCAGGCCACCGACCTCAACGATCGCTCTGTCGAAACCGCCAAGGCCGGCGTCTACGGCGGCTATGCGCTGCGCAACACCAGCGATCTCTACAAGCGCAAATACTTCACCCCGGCCGACGGCGAAAAGCTTCGCGTCAACGATAACGTCCGCAGTCGCATCACCTTCTCGCGCCTCAATCTCAACGACGACAGCAAGATGCTCTTCATGAAAGGCATGGACCTCATCTTCTGCTGTAACGTCCTCATCTATTTCGACATTGCTTCCAAGCGCCGCGTCGTCCAGCACTTCTTCTCAAATCTCCAGGCGCCCGGCTATTTCTTTCTCGGCCACGCCGAATCGCTCTACCAGGTCACCGATCAGTTCCGCCTCGTCCATCTTCCCGGCACCACCACGTATCTCAAGGGCCTGCCGGGCTCGGAAGGGAATCCCAAGCCATGACCATTCCCCTGCGCGACATGCAAAAAAAAGTCGAAGCGCTCCGCTCGCTTCCTTCCTCTCCCGCCGTGTTAAAGCCGCTGCTCGATGTCCTCCACGAGCCGCCCGACAAAGTGCCCATCGACAAAGTCGTCAAGCTCGTCTCCTACGAAAAAACCATCGCCGCGCAACTTCTGCGCATCGCCAACTCACCTCTGTACGGCCGCACCAAGCCCGCCGAATCCATTCAAGCCGCCATCTTCACGCTCGGCATCCAGCGCATCGAAGACATCCTTCTCAGCAACTGTTTCAGCAAAATGGTCCCGAACGACAAATGGGTCGTCGATCCGGGCGTCTTCTGGCGCCACTCTTTCGGCTGCGCGCTCGTCTGCCGCGAATTCGCCGAACGCATCGGCTACAACGATCCCGACAAAGCCTATCTCGCCGGTCTTCTCCACGATCTCGGCATCATCGTCAATTCGCTCGCCTTCACCGACCAATACCGCGAAGTCCTCGCCAAAGCCGTCGAAGCCGGCCGCCCGCTCGACGAACAAGAGGAAGACACGCTCGGCTTCACCCATTGCCAGAGCGGCGTCATCCTCGCCAAAGCTTGGGCTCTCCCGCAAGCCATCCGCGACGTCATCGAGTGGCACCACACCACCACACTCGCGCCCGCGGGTAATCCTTTGATCGCCATCACCCATCTCGCTGACCTTCTCTGCCGCGTCCGCAATCTCGGCTACGGCTACGAAGAGTGGCGCATCGTCGATCTCGCTACTGATCCCGGCTGGATCGATCTCGGCGAACACTGCCCCAAGCTCGCCTCCATGGACCTCGCGCGCTTCACCATGGATCTCGACGCCTACGTCGTCAAGATCACGAAGCTCGTCGACACGATTTTCTCGGTCAATTAGGAACCAAC
>JAFAZL010000822.1 GCA_019239815.1 Acidobacteriota bacterium | reverse complement strand
ATGATAAAGACGCGAAGGACGTGAAGCGGCAGGAGAAACGCTGATGGCCACTCGTTCGAAAACTTCTACGAAGGCTGCTGCCGCGAAAACGAAGAGGAGCGCCACCGCGATTGCTGCGCAGGTCTCGAATCCCGACAAAGTCTTCTGGCCCGAGGAAGGATACACCAAGGGAAATCTCGCGGAGTTTTATCGCGAAGTGTTTCCGCTTTTGAAGCCGTTCGTCGAGGATCGCATTCTGACACTTGAGCGATGCCCGGATGGAATGAAGGGCAATTGCTTCTATCAAAAGGAAAAGCCGGACAGCATGCCTGCGGGAACTCCGACGAAGCGAATTTCGAACTCGAGCGGGTCGAGAAAATCGACGAACTATGTTGTTGGCGGCTCGCTGGAAACGCAGATCGCGATGGTCAATCTCGGCTGCATTCCGATTCACGTGACGGGCAGCCGCGCGAGCACTTTTCCCAAGCCAGATTGGATTTGCTTCGATCTCGACCCGAGCTCCGGCAAATTCGCCGATGCCGCGAACGCAGGGCTCAAGTTAAAGGAAGTGCTTGATTCACTCGATCTCGAGTCGTTTGCAAAAACTTCGGGGAGTCGAGGCTTACATGTATTTGTGCCAATTCGAGTTGGCCCGTCGTCGGATGAAGTCTTGCCGTTCGCTGAGCAAGTTGTCGCTCGCCTCGCGAAGGAATATCCAAAAGAACTCACTGTCGAGCACGCGATTGCCGATCGCGGTGACCGAGTGTATCTCGATCCGTTTCGAAACGGCGCGGTGCAAACAGTGGTGACGCCGTATTCTGTGCGCCGCAAACCGCACGCGCCGTTTTCGATGCCGCTGGCGTGGGACGAAGTGAAACCTTCGCTCGACCCGACGACTTTCAATCTCGGCAACTTTCGGGAACGATTAAAGCGAAAGGATCCTTGGGCAGATTTTTTTAAAAGCCGGCAGAACTTTGCGGCTGCATCCAAACGTTTGAAGAAGCTATGAGGACTACATGACCCTCGCCAAATATAAGGAAAAGAGAAATTTCAAGGTCACGCCGGAGCCGTCGGGAGATGCTTCGAAGAGGGTGACGGATAAACACCTTTTGTATGTCATTCAAAAACATCGAGCGACGCAACTGCACTATGACTTTCGGCTCGAATTCGAAGGTGTCTTGCTTTCGTGGGCGGTGCCAAAGGGACCGTCGCTCGATCCGAGCGTGAAGCGGCTGGCGATGCAGGTGGAAGATCACCCGGTGGATTATGGCGGATTCGAAGGCGTGATTCCGGAAGGTGAGTATGGTGGCGGGACCGTAATGGTGTGGGACACGGGAACGTGGACGCCCGAGAGTCCGGATATCGCGGCGGCGTTGAAGAAAGGCGATCTAAAGTTTCAGTTACATGGGAAAAAACTGCGAGGATCGTGGGTACTCGTTCGAACGCACGGTTTCGGTAGTTCGTCGGGTAAGTCGTGGCTGCTGATCAAGCATCGCGACGAATATGCATCAACGGAAGATATTGTGGCGACCGAGCCGAAGTCGGCGGTGAGCAAGCGCCTGCTCGTTGACATCGCGCGAGATGCTGGTGGTGATGTGGAGAAGGCCGCGACCGGCGATCCCAAATCGCAGGAGAAGCCATCGGAGCGGAAATCGCCGGTGAAGAAAGCGAGTTCCAAGAAGGCTTCGACCACCAGCGGCACGAAGCGGCAACGACAACGCTAGCTCGCCGGCCCACGAGGACGGCAGGCATCGCTCAGAAGACTTTGTGATAGTGCATGTCGATGCCGTAACCGCCGTTTTCATCGCGCAGCACTGACACGCTAACCTTCTTGTTCACCTGATATTGGATTTGAATGCTTTGGTTTTGCGCGTTCGTGATGTCGGTGCTGAATGTGAGCAGGATGTTGCCGGACACGCGCTGTTGAATCGCCACTTGCGAGCCCGGATTTGCGTTGCTGCCTGCCAATGGATTCAACGTCAACTGCGAAATGCCGGTAAGTTTTTGCACCTGGGAAGCGACTTGGCCGCCGGCGGCGCTCGCCACGGCTGACTCTGCGCCAGCCGAAGCCGGTGTGTTGCCGTTCGAAGCAGACTCGGCTGTCGTCTGACCAAACGCCAACAGATTGATGATGTCTCCGGTCGGCAAAGCGGGATCGGACGTATACGTCGTCTTGAGTTGATCGACGGGGCCGATGATGCTGGCGGTGATGTTGTACTGCTCGATCGTCGTCTTCACTTGAAGGTTCACTACGGGATCAGTGCGCACCGGATTCGAAAACGAAATCGTGCCGCTTGAAATTTCGAAGCGCTTCCCGAGAAAGAAGACTTCGCCGTTGGTGAGCAGAATTCTGCCGAGCAAAACGGGAGTCGCCGCGGTGCCCTGTGCCGTCAAGCTAGCGGAACCCGCGATGCTCAACTGGCTGCTAGCGAGATTGAGATTCTGAGACGACTGTACGGCGACGTTGAGCTTGATGTTATTTGCAATGCTGGATGGATCGGAGACGGTTTCGTCGCCGGAAAAATTTGCGAGTATTTCGGAGAGGTCCGAACCTTGATTGAAGGCGAGCTTGTCGACTATGACGCGGCCGGTAAGCAGCGAACTATCTGTCGAACCATTCCAGGCGAGGTCGGCGTTCATCACGGAGCGAACACCGCTTTGGCGAATGCGCACGGAGTTTGCCTGCATCGCGAGATTGAAATTTGGAGTCTTGCCGTAGGTCGCGGTTCCGGTGACCTTGATGGTGCCGCCGCCGGCGTTTGCGGATAGATTCGTGATGTTCACCCGATTGCCGGATATGTTGATATCGCCGTTCATCGCCTCGATGCCGACCGGAAGGTCGTCGGATGAAATCACGGCATTCTCGATTCGAACGCGGCCATCGATGACCGGCTGGGCGAGCGGACCTTGCGCCTTCATTTGAATATTGACCATGCCCGATGAGTGGCCGCCGTCGGTCCAGGGTTGCAGGATGTTGAGGTTCACGCTGCCGTCCGCGGCGACGTTCATTGCTCCGCCACCCTGGACGGGTACGGTGCCACTGAGGCGAACATCGGTGTCCTGCCCCTTCAGTTCGGCACTTTCGAGAGTCACGACTCCGCTCCGGTAGTTGATTCGAATCGGTGAGGCGTTGGCGAGCTTCAGAGTTTGCGCTTGAAGTTGAAGCGTCGGGATCTCGACATGACCTTGCAGTTGTGCGGGAGTTTGCAGCGGCCCCTGGAGTGTGCCGTGAATTTCGAGTTCGCCGTCGGCGCCGTGCTGTGAATTCGGAACGAAGCGCGTCAGGAGCGCTCCGATCGGCACCTTGCCGGTGTCGAGCGTGACTTTTGCGGGATAGCCAGGCGCCAGTTCGACGCTTCCTTTGGCCTGGATCGATGTCTGCTCGACGTTCGAATTGAGATGGAACTCGGTGTGCTTCCCTTTCGCGTCGAGTTGCGCGTCGACTTGGTGGAAGGTTTCGCCATGCATCGCAAGCTCGGGGATTTGCAGATGCGCGGTCAGATTTGGATTGTCGATTGTGCCGCTGCCCGAAATGCTGGCTGTCAGGTTTCCATTCACGGGTCCCGCCGAGCGTTGCAGCGCCTGCACTTTTTCTAATTGAAGGCCGTCGGTGTTCACTGCGATTTCGTAGTGTTTCGCAGTGGGCTGATACGCAAGCTTTGCAGTCATGGCGCCAGCGGCAGCGCGTACGTTGCCGTTGAGGTGAATCGTTTGCTCATCGGCGTTGATATCCACTGCACAGAGGCTGAGTGGCTCGTTGTATACGACCGCTTTCGCGAGTTCCAGATGACCTTTTGCTTGCGGCTGCTTTTGGGTTCCGCTAGCGGTCAGTTCGCCGCTGAGCAGGCCTTCGATCGGATAGTTTGTTTGCGTGAGCTTCTCCAGGTCGGTCGCGGAGAGTTGGTCGATATGCGCGTGCGCTGTGAACGCTGCGTTTCGATCCGGTGACCAATTGATCAGGCGCGTTTTGGCGTCGAAGGTCATTCGTCCTTGTTTGGCGTTGACCAGCGAGCCATCGCTGACTGCAACGGAACGCGAATCGAGAGCAACATGTGCGCGAACTGACTTCCATTGCGTTTGTGAGAACTGAAGATTCGTGACCGAGAGTTGTCCCTCGAAGTGCGGCTCTGCGACCGCGCCGGAGACTTTGCCGTTCAGATCGGCCGCGCCGTGGACGTCGTAAGCGGAGATCTGGCGCGACGAATCGGAGGGCGCAGCAACCGATGCGAGTTCGCCGAGTTCGTGCAAGTCATGCGTCGTGAGACGAACCTGGAGAGCTGAGTCCTTGCTCACGACACCGCTCAGGCTCAACTCAGTATTTCCTGTGCGCAGCGAAGATTGCTGGAAGGACGCTCGATTGCGCGCCGCGTCGTAGTCAACGACAACGGTGCCATCTACGGGATTCGCGTTCGCTGGGGGATTCGGAATCGAATGCAGTTGGGCGCGGGCATGCGCGATCGCGTTGCTTGTACTGCCCTTCCAGTCTGCACTGACGTCAAGATCAGCGGTTGAAGCGACGAGTGTGGTGTCAGCCCTGGTGGTTCCGGCCAGGCGGATTCCGTCATCGACTGACGCGCCGCGTAGCGTGAAGTGCACTTTTCCGGAATTGTGGACGAGATCGACCACATTTGCGTCAGAGATGAATCGCCCGCCGAAGACCTCGGCGCGCGCGTCGTCGATGTGCAGCTCTCCATTTCGGAGCTGATAGGTTCCGTGCAGCGCGCGAATTGCGACTTTCGATTGGCCAGAAGGCACGGCCATCGCGGCGGTTTCGATTGTGCCGTCGGCGAAGGTGCGCTGCGCCCATTCGGCGCCCGCAGAGGTGCGATAGGTGGCTTTGCCCTGCAATGCGAAGTCGCCGGTTGGGAGCGAGGCGTCTTTCAAAATCCAGGTGAGGTCTTCGCCTGATACTTGCGCTTGATACTGGCCGGCGAACTCCGGATTCGCGTAGTTTTCGAGCTCGCCACGCACAACGATCTTCGAATGCATCATTGCGACGTCGAGGCTCTCGATCGTGCATTTTTTCGCGTCGGCGCTGAAATGCAGCTCCGCGCGATGTTCGAACGTGCGCGTTTGCGCAGTTTCGAGCCGGCCGGAATCGTATGCGACGACGCCTTCATAGGTGTTGGTCAGACGATCAAAATCGACTTGTGTTCGGAAGCCCGCCAGCACGGCCGACAGCGGCATTTGCCGGTCGTCATATTGAAGCAGGCCACTGTTGATCGTCAGATGGCCGATCTGAACCGCCATCGTGGAACTCGACGATTGCCGCGCCTGCGGCGGCGCGGGCAAATTGTTGTGGCCATCGGACTCGGTCCTCACAAAGATGACCGGATGATCGATCGTGACGCTGTCGATTTGCAGTTGATGATGAAGCAGCGGCCAAATTTGCAAACTGATCTGAAGTCGATCCGTCGAGAGCAGGGGCGTTTTTGTGGCGGCGGCAGGATTGACGGCAGAGATTCCGAACAACTCGATCGCGAGTGGGTGCCAATTGACATCCATACTCTGCACGCGAATCTGTGCGCCTGTGCTTTCTTCGACGCCGTGGATTAGCTTGCCCAGCGCATACGCCTGAAACGATTTCGAATGCAATATGGCGGCTGCCGCGAGGATAAGAATGATCGCGACGGCCGGGACCGCCACCGCTAGCCACACCAAGATTCGACGCCTGCTCATTGTGCCGCCTCGTTCTCAGTTGGATGCTCGGTCATAACTCTGGGTCTCTAGAACGACTGGCCCAAAGTCACAAAATATTGCGTCGCCTTCACTCCGGGGACTGGGTTCAGGTTTCGGCCAAAATCGACTCGAATTGGACCAACCTTCGTGTAATAGCGAAAACCAAAGCCAATGTTGTTGGTGTAATTGTTGAGGAATTGATTCGCGCTGATGGCGCTGTAAACGTTGCCACCATCGTAGAAAATGACGCCGCCCAGATTGTCGATCAGTCTGATCGGAAAGCGTGCTTCGGAATTGAAGATCGCCAGCATACGACCACCATCAGGAACGCTGATCAGCGTGCAGGTCGATGAATCATTTGGATTCGCGCAAACTGGCACCGGACGCTGCGGTCCAGCGCCGTTGATTGGAAATCCCCGGAGTGAGTCGGGGCCGCCGGTGAAGAATCGCTCACTCAAGGGCACGTAACCTTGATCGCCAAATCCTGCGGCCAGCCCAAGGCGGAATTGGTTAGCCCACGTCAGCCATGGTTTCACGGGACGATAGAACGACGTTTGGCCGAGGAAGCGTACGAAGCTGCTGCTGGAACCGAATGAGGTCGGCGTCACGCCAAAGTTGAATGTCTGATACCACCCGCGATGCGCGTCGAGCGGGTTGTCGCGCGTGTCGCGGATGTACTGCGTATAGACCGTCGAAAGTTTCACGCGCTGGTCCTGCGGAAGGACGAGTTCTGGAATGAGGATTTTGCTGAGGTCGGTGCGTGAGTAGCTGTATCCGGCGACGAGCTTTTGTGTGTGCTTCTTATCGAGCTGCCGCTCGATTTGAAACGAGGCTTGCTGCAGAAGAGCTGTGTAGATTGGATTTTCCGTGGTGCGTTCGGTGGAGATCGAGAAGAGCGACGACCAGAGTGAACCGTGAAGATACGGATCGGCGTAGGTCAACGATAGCCGCTGATCGAGGCGCGACGCGACCAATCCCAGCGTCGCGGTTTCGGCTTTTCCACGGATATTGTGGCGCGTAAATTGAAACGTTCCCCGCGGACCGATAAAGCTTTTCTGGCTTACGCTGAATTTATTTCCAAGGCTGACTGGCGGCAACCCTGGAACAACGACGGCGCCCACGGGAATGTTGCCGTTCCGCGGGATGATTTCGAGTCCGCCACCAATGTCCATCGAATTGCGGCGAGACTCGTGAACACGAATCACGACGATCTGCTGGCCTTGATCATCGGTTGTCGCGCTCACGGGAGCAACGCTGGCCCAGTCAAAAACGCCAACGCTGTAGAGATCGCTCTCAGACTTCAGAAGCTTCTGTTGGCTGAGCGGCTCGCCTGATTCAACGTTCTTGTCGGTAATCGATCGAATAAATTTTGGTTTGGTGTGATCGGCGCCGAGTAAAAGAACCTCGCCGACTTTTTCCCCGCGACCTTCGTCAATCTTGTAGACGACATCGACCACGTTCGTGTCGCCATCAACGGCGGTCACTTTCGAATCAAACTGCACGTTCGGATAGCCGTGGTTCAGATACCACGCAAGAATCTGGTTACGGTCGCCTTCTAAAAGGTGCGGCGAAAATGGCTTGCCGGCGCCGAGTTGCAGGTCCCCGTTTTTCTTTCCTTTTAGCTCCGCCGGTTCATTCGAAGGATTGAGGATCGCAAAACTATGGACCTTTGCCTGAATGCCTTCGTCAATTTGAAACGCGATGTCGATGTCCGGTTCGTGGTCGGTCACGACGGGCGTGACGGTCGCTTTTGCGAAACCGGCGTTGCGATACATTGTGGTGATCGATGCAGCGCTTCTTTTCAACAGATCCTGGCTATATTTCCCACGATTCAGGATTAGTTTCGCCCGCCGAATCACGATGTGCGACTGTAGCTGCTCGGCCGTGAAGTACTTATTCCCCGAAAAGCTCACTCCCGTGACCTTGTGTTTGCCGCCTTTGTTAACCCGGTAGACGATGTTGACGTGATCTGCTTCCTTGGTTACGTCGGAGTGCACTTCGACGTCGAAGAAGCTCTTCGCCTGAAAATAGGAAACGAGATTTCGCTGCCCCTCGTCGATCAGATCCTGATCGACGGAGTTTTCTTGATAGACCGGGATCAGCTTTTCGAGTGTTCGGCGCCAGATTCGCGCGCCTTCCACCTTGATTGCCACAGTCGGCCCTGGGTCGATCGTCAGCGCCACATTCACCCGATTCGTTTCCGAGTCATAGTTGGGCTTCATCCGAACGTTGGGCGCCAATCGACCCAACTTCCGAAAATGCGCCCGCAAGCGGTCGAGCGATTTGTCGATGCGTGTCTGCGAATACACAACGCCGGGTTTTAGGGACGTAAAACTGATCTTTGCGGATAAAGAGGTCAGCGTGTGGTGGATGTCCGCTGCTTCCGCTGGCGTCACACCCTCGATGTTCACCTCGCCGACCTTTGCACGCAAACCCATGTCACAGTCGAATGCGATATTCACGAGGTGGTGGGAATCATCAACCGTTGTTGAAGCTGAGACTGACGCCGCGAAAAAACCCTGCGTCGCGAAATATTTCCGCAGAGCGTCTTCTTTGTCGGAGAGTTCATCCTTCACGAAAGGTGCGTCCAGCGGAATGTTCACGGCCTGGAGCATCTGCGTGTAGGGCGCGCTTTTCCAGGCTCCAGGAAAGGTTATCAAGCCAGTCTTATAAACCGGCGGCAGAAGAAACAGAACGCGCAGACCATCCGGTGTAAATTGAATGCTGACTTGGACTGTTTTGAATTTGCCGGTTTCGCGCAAGGCGGCGACGCTTGCCTTGATGGCGTCCATCGAAAACGGTTTGCCTTGCTCTTGTCGAATCAAACCCCGCAACTTATCGGTGTCCTCCGAAGGTTGTACGGCGATCTCGACCTTGTTCACCGATCGCCCTTCGAATGCCGCGTTCGGATCGACTTCAGCCGCCTTTTGGTCCTGTGCCGGTCCGATTCTTGGGAAGCAGAGTTCCAGCCATGCCAACAGAAAAATTGCGCCACAAGAGCGTCTCTTCCAACCATTCATGCGCTCGTTCCTGAAACCTTCGGTTCGCGCCACGCCGTATCAGTCTCCGCGCCAATCAACAGAATCAAATTTGCCAAGTAAACCCACAGCATCAGCACAATGAACCCCGCCAGCGCACCATATAAGGTCGGGACGTTCGAACGTGCGCGAGATAGATCTCAAAAAGGATCGTCACTACGATGAACGACAACGCAACCAGCAGTGTGCCTGCTGTGAACCATCTCCACGGATGATTCACGTCGGGAAGAAAATAGTTGATGAGATTGATTCCGATGCTCATCACGAGCACCGTCGCAATCCATCGCGCGAATCGCCACTGCATTTGAAACAAGACGAAAAACTTGAGACCATGCGAGATGGTCGCCGCCATCAGGTGTCCCAAGTTCCACAAGCCGAAGCACACTAGCAGAAACAGTGCGGCAACAATCGTCGCCAGGATCGCAACGATTCGTTTCTTGA
>JAFAZL010000292.1 GCA_019239815.1 Acidobacteriota bacterium | reverse complement strand
GCGTTCGCGGAATTTTCGCACGGCTTCTTCGCCATCGTGAGCGAGGATGAGTTTGTATCCCAGCGTGCCGAGAATTTGCTCGGCCATGTCGCGCATGCCGTCGTGGTCTTCAGCGACAAGGATCAATTCGTTACCACCACGGGCCGGAGTGTCATCGGCCGCGCGGAGCGAGTCTGCCTCTCCTTCACTCACCGGCAAGTGGACGTGAAACGCGGTGCCGGTGCCGACTTCGCTGTAGACCTCGATGAATCCGCCATGCTGTTTCGTGATGCCGAAAACTGTTGCGAGGCCGAGACCAGTTCCCTTCCCAACTTCCTTCGTGGTGAAGAATGGTTCGAAGATGCGCTCCAGGGTGGAAGTATCCATGCCTACCCCGGTGTCCGAGACGGAAAGCTGGACCCAGCGACCGGGCCGCGCGTCAGCGTGGCGGCTGCAATATTTCTCGTCGAGATCGAGGTTGCGCGTTTCGATCAGGAGCTGGCCGCCCGCAGGCATGGCGTCACGCGCGTTGAAGCAGAGATTCATGAGCACCTGCTCGATTTGAGCGGGGTCGGCGCGAGTGACGCGAAGGTCCCCAGCGAGAGCCATTTTTACTTCGATTTGTTCGCCGATTACCTTTTCTAGAAGAGCGGTCGTTTCTTTCACCATTTGATTCAGGTTGATGTTTTTGGGTTCCAGGATCTGGCGGCGTGCGTAAGCGAGCAACTGGCGGGTGAGGCCGGCGGCGCGACGCGCCTGGTCGCCGATTTTGCGGAAGAGCTTGCCCTCCTGGCTGCCTTCCGCGGCCCGGTCTGCACCGATTTCGGCCCATCCCATGATCGCGCCGATGACGTTGTTGAAGTCGTGGGCGACGCCGCCCGCGAGTTTGCCGAGCGCTTCGAATTTTTCGAGTTGGCGGACGCGATGTTCGACCTGTTTTTTTTCACGCCGCGCGTCGGCTTCACGAAGTTCTCGCTCGATTGCCGGCAGCAAGCGCGCAACATTGCCTTTGATGACGTAGTCTTGCGCGCCGGCCTTCATCGCGCTGACAGCCATTTCTTCGCCGATCGTCCCCGAGAGAAAGATGAATGGGACGTCAAGGCCGCGCTCGCGGACGATCGAAAGGGCGTCGGTGCCACGAAAGCCGGGCATAGAGAAGTCGGAAATGATGATGTCCCAAGGGTCGTCGAGACTGGATTGCAGAGCAGCGGCGGTGTCGACGCGTTTGTGATCGACGGCGTAGCCGCCGCGCCGCAGGGTTCCCAGGAGCAGCAAGCAGTCATTTTCGGAGTCTTCAACGATTAGAGTGCGCAGCGGGGTTGCCATGCCCTTCCTCGCTATCGATAGTTCCAGTTCGTCGCTGAGAGGAGGGAGACGACTCGACGTTGAGCACGGGAGTCAATGGGCCAGTGGCCCAAGTGAGTGTGCTCACTCAAACAAAGACCTGTCGGGACGGACTACAGGAAGGGTGCTGTGATTATAGCAATCAGGCGACGGCGCAAGACAATACTAAAGTGGGAAGGGGTTGTTCATAATCCCCGACAAAATATGAATTTTCCAATCAACCTTCAGCCTCGGATAAGGTCGCACTGCTCGTAAAAACTCCTCATCGCTTTTCGAAACGACATAGTTCTGTACTCAGTGATTCGCCTGATTTTTTGTCGTCAGATTACTGGAGCTCAACCGATAACCTCATCATTTTAAACGGTAGCGTGAATTTGTTGGATTTAGGAATTCCGAATGCCGATATCTGCTCAGTCTTAAGTTCACGGGGGAACGGATACATGTCCGCATCGTACGACATTCTGAGGCGGCACAACGACGGAAGCTTTATCTGGCTGGAAGCGGCTTCCGAACTGACGCATGCGAGGGATCGTCTTCAACAGCTGTATGCCGCCTCGCCTGGTGAGTACTTCGTTTTCGATCAACGAAGCCAGCAGATTGTGGCGAAGATTTCGTCGAGCTTGCCGGAAGGAGATTGAGGATGGGAGCGGCGACGGGTCTCGTCAACCGTGACGCGGGTCGGAAATTTAAGTCACTACACGAAGACTCGACGCGCCCTACGCCTTTTACCTGATGGCAGCAGTGCGCACCCGGGGATATCGTCCGCGAATTGTGAGAGATCGAATAGTTTCTGGCCGCGGTTGAGACGCGCAACTCGGAACTAAGGGAGACACGACGCGGCGGTGGGTTGGCCCAGGGACGAGAGAAATTGAAAGTGGAGAGTTCAATCAAGGAGATTCTAACGTCATGATTCGCAATCGAAATAGCTGGCCGCAAGTGGCTTCGGCCTTCGCGATCGGCCTCGGAGCCGGTGCTGCGTTGGGCCTTCTTTTCGCACCGGCATCAGGTGAAGACACGCGGGACCGGATTCGAAGTACAGCGCAGGACGGCGTGGACGACCTTACGGACCGAGGCAAAACGGTGGTTCGCCGGGTGCGGCGGAATGTGGCTGATGCGAAGGAGTACGTGAACCGGACCGTCGGGGATGCGAAAGACTATGTGAACGACGTTGCCGACAGCGCGGAGGTAGCGTTCCGCGAGGCAAGGAACGCGACGTCGACGTCGTAGTTGCTGGTGCTAGTTTTTCAGCCGAACGGCGTTTCATGCGGATTCGCCGTCGGTGGGCCCATCGTAGGTGACATACAACTAACGCCGATTCGAGGAGATTTTATGGACTTGCTTTGGACGATAGCGGTAATTCTGATCATTCTTTGGCTGGTTGGGATGGTGTCGTCGTATACGCTGGGCGGATTTGTTCATATCCTGCTGGTCCTCGCGATTATCGTTGTGCTGATTCGCGTGATCCAAGGTCGAAGGCCGGTTTAGTGTGATTGGCGCGAGCGGAGAACTGCGGCGGCTCGCGTCTTAATTTTTGTCGCGGGTCGCAACAAAACCTCTCGCGCTGATTTTCTTCTATGCGGGACCGCGCATTGCGCATCTTTATGTTTTTGTGTTTCTTGATTTGAATTTAAGGAGCCTATCGTGGCCACGTCCCAGAAATCCAAGTCACAAGATCTGCTCGTCAGTGTTGCGGAATCAATCGGATCGACGCTCGGCGTGATTGCCGCCAAAGCGGACGCCGCCAAGGATGCGATTGTTGGCGGGACCGAAACAGCTGTGAAGGAAGCAAAGCGGGAAGCGACGAAGCTCGCGCGCAAAGGCAAAAACACCGTGTCTAAAGCGCAACGATCCAAGCCAGCGCGTAAGGTGCGTGCGGCGGCGAGTTCAGTTCGGGCTAGGGCCCGCAAGGTTGCTCGCAAAGCGGCGACCAAGACTCGCGGAGCCACGCGAAAGGCCAAGAGGATAACTTCGGCGCGGAGGCCGAGGCGGGCTCGCCGATAGCACCGAAATTGGCTCCTTTTGAGGTTTGTCGCTAACTTCTTCGAAGAATTCAGGCCCGGACTTGCTTCGACTTTTTCTTTTTTGTTGCGCCACGTCCGTTGAGCAGTGCGGCGCTCGGCGCTCAAGGAGAAAGCAAGATGGCTTCCGACGCGCGCAGCTTGTATTCCGCAAATCCCGGCACACTCACAGTCGGCGGTACGCGAACTCTGGGGTTGGTCTGGATTGTTTACGGTTTGTATCGCGTTGCGATGACGCTGTGGCTCATCGCGTTCACAACGACGGGGACACTAATGTTTGGGGCGTTGCTCACGCGCGTTCCTGATCCGTACTCGCTGATGACGGGCTTCCACATTCTTTATAGCGTTGTGATCGTGTGGTCTGGGATTTCGGCTTTGCTGGGAATTGTCGCGGGGCTTGCGTTGATGGCTAGCCCGAACGCAGCTCGGCTCCTCGTCGTAGCGGCCGCGCTATTGGCCATGCCGGAGCTGCCCTTTGGTGTCATGCTCGGCGTCTACACTATGGCGCACGTCACGCCTCGCGATTAGTCCTTCGGGGCGACGACTTGTCCGCGGGAAAAGTAACCAGTGCGGGATCGCACGGTGAGTCCAGGTTTCTTCACGCGCACGACGATCTTGTGAAAGGTGTCGTCCTTCGCGGAGGTCGCCGGGTAATAACCCAATTCATAGGAAGTTCGCAGTTCTTCCGCAATTTGACGAAAATACGTCTTCGGGTCCGTTTGTTGCGCATCGATGTGCATTCCGCCGGTTTCGTGAGCGATCCGTTCCATCACGCGAATTCCGTACTGATTGCGGGCGGTTAGCTTCCCGTGCTCTTTCTGCGTGTATCGGATCGAAAAGAGCAGGACATTGGTTTGTTGCGCCTCTTCGATCGTTGTCATCATGTCGTGCGAGCTGGAGTTGTCTTCGCCGTCACTGAAGATCAGCAATGCGCGACGTCCAGTTTCTTTGGCGAGCTTATTTTCGACGGAATAGAAAATTGAATCGTAGAATGCCGTGCCTAGATCGCGCGATTCGTGCGGGCCCAACTCTGGAAAATTCTGGGGGTTCTTCGAATAGAGCTTCCACTGCCGCATCATCTCGTTGCCGGATCGAGAGAAATCGCTGACCAGGCGCACGTAGTTTCCGAATCCAACCAAAAAAGCTCGGTCCTTGGGGCCGAGAACTGACTTCAAAAATGCGTCGAGATCGTGTTCATGCTGCATTTCGAAACGATCCTGACTGCCACTCGCGTCCACGATGAGTCCTAAAGTCAGCGGCACGTCAGTGCTTTTGGCGAAGTAGGCGATTTTCTGCGGCGCGGAGTCTTCCAGCACTTCGAAGTCGTCTTGTGAGAGGCCGTCAACAAGCGCACCACCCGCGTCGCGAACCGAAAATGCAACGTTGACGAGATTTACGTCTACCTGAATCGATCCTTGAGTTCGCAGAGTCGGCGCGAGCATACAGAGAACAGCCATCGGAATCCCAATGGTGGCCAAGCGCCGAATGGATGCCGAAGCTCGTATTCGCATGCGTCTCCCGACCGGCTAAACAGATTGCACATTGAAACGCATGTTTTAACCCATTTGTTCCCGCAAACTACGGCAATTTTCCGAAGCGTAGTACACCGTTCCCCCGATATCAGCTTTGCATCCAGCGGCTTACCTTCACTCTGGTTAGGAGATCACCATGAACCTGTCCAAGAAGATCGGAATCGAGGCGTTGGTGTTGGGGGGCTGCTTATTCCTGGGTTCGTCGCTGCCTGCAACGAGCGTTCGAACGCAGGATACACAGCAGCCGGCGGCCGACAACACAAAGAACAATAAGGGCGATCAGTCGACGGGCGCGACGACGGCCGACAAGCAAAAAATGAATCCGGCGGACCGCGATCTTACGAAGAAAATTCGCTCCGCGCTACACGACGACACGACGCTTTCAACGTATGCGCACAACGTCAAGATCATCAGCCAAGACGGCAAAGTCACTCTGAAGGGGCCTGTGCGGTCGGATGACGAGAAGGCTGCGGTCGAGGCCAAGGCGACTGAGATTGCCGGCCAGGGAAATGTGACCAGTCAACTTACCGTTGCGGCACCCAAATCCTGAATTTTTCTCAGCAGTTTGCGATCGATCGTGATTCGACTATTTTGAAGATGAAGACTCGATGACGACTCAAAGGAGACACCCAATGGCTGACAAGAAGACGGCAGTGTTCGGAATCTACTCGACTCGTAACGGCGCAGAGCAGGCGGCTGACGGGCTCGTGAATGCGGGATTCGCTTCCGGCGACATCTCGGTTTTGCTCCCGGAGAACCTCGGCACGCGGGAGATCGGAACTGAAAAGGCAACGAAAGCGCCTGAAGGAGCGACGGCTGGTGCAGGCACCGGCGTCGTGCTCGGCGGAGCGCTCGGACTACTCGCTGGCA
>JAFAZL010000163.1 GCA_019239815.1 Acidobacteriota bacterium | reverse complement strand
CCCGCTATGACCGCCCTGTTCCCCCTAAAATTTAGGTGAAGCAAACGTATGCCTTCCTCCAGGTCACTCGTCACATTCATGGCGGTATGGGTGCTAGCGATAGCTGCCTATGCCTCGATGTCGTTGGTCTATCCGCATGGCAGCCAGCAGCTCTCGACCTTCGGCAACATTGCGCAGTGCATTGTGCCGTTAGCTGCCAACGCGTTTCTGCTTCTCAATGCCGGGACGCCTCATTGGCGACGCAACATTTTCTGGATGCTCCTCGCGTTGAGCTGCACGCTCTGGATGCTCGGCGAGTTTGATTGGACCTACTGGGAGGTTTACAGGCACGAGTCGGTTCCCACTATGTACGGTGGCGACATCGTGTTTTTTCTGCGAGGCATCCCGATGATGGCCGCACTTGCGTTGCAGCCGCATCGTCGCCAGGCTGAGCTTCAATTGCGGCTCGGCTACCTGGATTTCGTCTCGCTACTTACTTGGTGGACATTTCTTTACGTCTTCGTCGTGTTTCCGTGGATGTACGCGCTGCCTTCGGAAGCGCAGTACAACTTCAACTACGACCTTGTCTCCAATATCCAGAACATGGTGATCGTCGCCGGACTCGCTTATCTGTGGCTACGTTCGAAAGGCGCATGGCGGCTTGTCTACGCGAATCTTTTCGGCGCAGCAGCGTTGTACATGCTCTCGTCGCTGACCATCAACGTCGCGATCACGCTGCACCGCTACTCCACCGGAAGCCCGTATGACCTTCCCCTAGTCTCCTCGTTCCTATGGCTTGCGTTTGCCGGCTTGGTTGCATACCGCAATCGCGCCGATCTCGAGCCTGCGGAAGATGACGAGCCGGGAAGTGACGCGACAAGTCGGCAAGGAAACTGGGCTTCGCGTCTCGCCATGGCAGCGGCGATTTCGCTTCCGCTATTCGCGATTTACGCGGCTCACTATTCGAACGAGCCTCATGAAATTCGCGACTACCGAACGCTGACAGCTGTGATCGCATCGATTCCGTTGATGGCGATCATTTTTTATCGCACCTACATAGCCGATAAGGATCGCGCGCGCTTGCTGTCGCGCTCCGAGCAGTCGGTGGAGAATCTCCAACGCCTCCAGGCGCAGCTCGTGCAGACGGAAAAGCTCGTGTCTCTTGGTCAGCTTGCCGCAGGAGCGGCGCACGAGATCAACAATCCGCTCGCCGCGATTCTTGGATACTCCGATTTGCTGGCAGACGATCCATCCCTTACTGAAAAAGCGCGTAGCACCGCGGGCAAGATTCGCGATCAGGCCCGACGAACAAAAACTCTCGTTGGCAACCTTCTAAGCTTTGCCCGCCAAGTGCCACCAGAACGTACGCTTCTCGACATCAACACCGTCGTTACCAATGCGATTCAGCTTCGCTCGCTCGATCGCTCTCCGAAGACAAGAATCGAATTGCAGCTCGAGTCTGTGCTCCCCGGAGTTCGCGGCGACGGCAATCAACTCATGCAGGTGTTTTTCAACCTCATCAACAACGCTGTTGACGCGATGGAGTCGCACGAGGGCGGCGTCCTCACGGTCAAAACCCTGCGCGATCGCGGCAATGTAATTATTCTTTTTTCCGACACAGGCCCCGGCATCAAGGAACCTCATCGCGTTTTTGATCCTTTCTACACGACGAAACCCGTCGGAAAAGGAACGGGTCTCGGCCTGAGCATCTGTTTCGGAATCGTGCAAGAACATGCTGGCAAGATCCTGTGCTACAACTCGCAGAGTGGCGGCGCTGTGTTCCGTGTAGAACTTCCGGCGGTTCTCGCGGCGCTTCCCGCGCGCGAGCCGCAACTGGCCAGCGCAACGCCGTCGCCTGCTCCGCCAAAGCGATAATCTGCACATGCCACCGGAAGCGACTTACGCGCGATCCTCACCTTTCATCTTCCTCAACTCGTGCTACAGTCGAGCTTTGAAGGGCAGCTCCGGTCCACCCGCTCCAGTCACACCTAATGAACGAACCCGCAATCCTCACCGAAAACCTGACACGCACGTTCGGAGCTCTCACGGCGGTTGACGGCATCAATCTCTCGGTTGCCACGGGGCAGTTCTTCGGGTTTCTCGGGCCGAACGGCGCGGGGAAATCGACAACCATCAAGATGCTGACGGGCTTGCTGGCTCCGACTTCGGGGCGCATACGTCTCCTCGGAATCGATTTCGGAGCCGATCCGGTCGAAGTGAAGCGACAGATCGGCGTTGTACCCGAGGGCATGGGACTATTCGAACGGCTCACCGGTGTGGAGTACTTGAATTTTGTCGGGCGCATGTACGGCCTCGATCGCGAGACCGCAAAGCGTCGTTCCGATGAGCTGCTCCATTTCATGCAGCTCGCCGATCGCCCAAAATCGGTAATCGCCGATTATTCTCACGGCATGCAAAAAAAGCTGGCGCTCGCGGCGGCGGTAATTCATGGACCGCGCATTCTTTTCCTCGACGAACCCTTCGAAGGAGTAGACGCTCTTGCCGCCGGGGCGCTTAAGGCGTTGCTGGCTCGTATGACCGAACGTGGCGTGACGATCTTCCTTACATCTCACGTTCTCGAGATCGTCGAACGCCTTTGCAGTCATGTCGCCATCATTCACAAGGGGTGCCTTGTCGCCCAGGGATCGCTTGACGAACTCCGTGCTGGCGTGTCGTCGGACGATGCGGCGCCGCGGACACTCGAACAAATCTTTCTGTCTATCGTCGGCCAGGGAGGCGCCGCGCGCTCCCAGTTGGAAGAGCTTTCGTGGCTGACGTAGCGGGCCGACCTGGAATCTTCGCGCAGATTTACCTCATCGGCGAACTGCGCTGGCGTGTCCTGCGCAACCTAGTTCGCAAGCGAAACTCGCGTTTCGATATATTCGGGCTGATATGCGCCGCGCTTTTTGCCAGCTTGTTTGTCATCGGTCTTTGTTGGCTCTTCGCGTGGGGTACCTACTTTTCGGTTTCGACCGGTCATTTTGCTTGGCTATTGCTGCTTTTCTGGAGCATCGGCCTGTTTTGGCAAGCCTTTCCAATTTTTCTCGCAGGCTTTGGCGCACCATTCGAATTTCGAACTTTGTTGCGATTTCCGCTGCGTTTCAGTGCTTTTTATATCATCGGGCTGGCGTACGGTTTCGCCGATTTTGCTGCGGTATGCGGAACATGTTGGCTCCTGTCGATCGCCGTGGGTGTCGGAGTGGCGAGGTTGGCCTTACTTCCATATTTCGCGCTGGTCATTGTTCTGTTCATCTGGTTGAACATCACTTTGGAGCGCCTGCTCAGCTCCTGGCTCGAGCGCCTGCTCGCCAGGCGACGTACGCGCGAGCTACTTTTTGGCCTGTTTATTCTGTTCAGCGTTTCAGCGCAATTTCTGCGTCCCGCGATCATTCACTATTCCGAGGGAGCCCACGCGTCGGCTTCGGTGGAGCGTCTCGTAGCCTATCTTTCCCCACTCCCGCCGTCGCTTGCGGCTTCGGCCGCGATCGCCGCGGCTGAGGGTCGCTCGCTGCAATTTTTGATGGGTGTCGGAGCGCTGCTGACCTATATCGCGATCTTAAGCGCATTGCTGTGGCAGCGGTTTGCCGCGCAATACCGCGGCGAAGAATTAAGCGAGGCGGCCGCTCCCTCGCAGGCTGTCACGGGGACATCGTACACGGCGATCGAGCAAAAACCGGATCCGTTTGGATTTCTGTCCCCCCAGCTGGGCGCCCTCTTGACCAAAGAAATCAAATATCTCGTTCGAAACGGCTTCGTCCTTATTTCTCTACTGATGCCGCCGCTGCTCGTCCTCTTGTTCAGTTCTCAATTTGCCGGCAGACATCCGTCGGTCACTCACACACGAATCACGTCCGACTCTTTCTTTCCTGGAATGATGGGCTACCTCATCCTGATGTTGATGACACCCGCTTACAACTGCTTCGCCTACGAGAGCAAAGGAGTCCGCAACTACTACACAGCTCCTATTCGCTTTCGCGACGTGCTTCTCGCAAAGAATCTGATGTACGCGGCCATTCTCGTTTTCGAAATCGCACTCGCGACAACGTTGCTCTCGATCCGGATCGGCTTGCCTTCCGGCCCCGTTCTAGCCGCGACGATTTTGGCGCTCGTCTTCGCGGTGGCCGGCCAGTTTGCAATCGCCGACTGGGTATCGCTCAGCTTCCCACGAAAACTGGAATATGGCTCGATGCGGGGACAGCGCGGCTCTGGCGTTTCGATCTGGATCGCGTTCGGAGTGCAAATTCTTTTGGGTGGGATCTGCGCAGTTATTCTTTTCGCAGGCCGTTGGACGAAGAATCCCTGGTTGCCAGCGGAAGCATTTGCGGCGCTCGCAGTGGCGTCGCTTGCCGGATATTTCGCGGCGCTCGATGCACTCAGCAGTGTTGCCGAGAAAAAGAAAGAAGTGTTGATCGAGACGCTATCGAAATAGGTTCTACGTTTTGAGTTTCATCGCCTCGATATAGCGATCGGCAATCGTGCCCCAACCGAAGAAAGCTTTCTGTGCTCGTGCGCTTCGTTCGCTCAGTTCGTTACGAAGCACGCGGTCCGTCGCCATACGCAGAAGGGCCGCGCCGAGTTCGTCTGGGTTATCGCGTTCGACCAGCATGACTCCGGCTTCGGTGATGGGCGCAGCCGTTTCTCGGCCGCGATACGCAATCACGGGCCTGCCGCACGCGATTCCAGCGATCGCACTGCCGCGTCGCGACGAAATTGGGCCTCGCACAAACAACGTTGCATCCGCAGCTCGAATCAGAAACGCGATTCGGCCTGCGGGCAGCAGCCCTTCAAATTGCAGAGTGACGGGGACATCCTTTAGCTGCTCACGAAGTTCCTTTTCGCGCTCTGCCGCTCCACGTCCGAACGCGTGCAACTCGAGCTTCGCCCCTCTTGCAGTGGCGAACCGGATGGCGCGCGCGATCTCCGAGCATTCTTCGCTTCCTGCCTCGCCACCCGTGATTCCATACACCGCGATTCGCGTGAAACCTGCTTGGCGATCCGCGTAAGCGCCGCCGTTTTGCGTCTCAGGTAGGTTGGCCCCAACCGGAATGAAAACAACCTTGTTTGTTGGACTCAACCACGGCACCACACTCGGTGAAACTGTGAACACGGCGAGTTCAGCCGCACGCAGCATCTGCCGCATCACGCGGAGCTGAAAGCGGCGTCGGAGTACGTCGACCGCGCGCTTTCCAGCAAATGGCTCGACGTCGTGAAAAGCAACTCCGACACGTGCTCCAGCCCTTCGCAAGATTTCCAAGACCGCGGGCACCCGTCGCGGAAATCCGCGACCCGACCAAGCTAGCGCTGTGTATTGAAGCAACACCCAGCGGCCACGCCAGTTCTCAGCCACTTGACGCAATAGCTGAAGCGCCCTGGTCCAGCCGCGTTCATTCCACGCTACGCGAACAATCTTTCCCCTCACGGAACGATTGCCGAGCGCTTCGCACAAGTAGTAGCAGTATTCCTCGACAGCGTCGGTCGGCTCATCCTTTCGGCCGAGCAGGAAAACTACATTGGAGTTCATTTTGGCAGGGCAAGAATGTGGTTGTCGTCACAGTTCTCGCAAATGTACTCGAAGCTAGAGAATTCATTTAATACAAGCCGGCGGCTGCTCTCGCTGTGAATTTCGCAAAGTACTCGCGGCCTCTGCTTCTCGAGCAGCCCTCGGGCCCCTTGAAATACTTCGCCTTCGGCCCCTTCGACATCACACTTTATAAAATCGGGCTGCCGATAGTTCTGTGCGCAATCATCCAGAGCGATCGCGTCCAACACGACAACATGATCGTTCTTTGAATCAACCACGTGGCCGACGCCGCGATCCGGCGACACGTTCGCGTCGACCCGTTCAAACATAACCGTCCCTGTTTCGCGCCAAGCCGCTTTCTGCTCGACATTCACCCAGGAGAACTCATTGCGCCGCGCGTGCTCCTTCAATCGTTCCGCGATCTCCGGATCCGCTTCGAACGCGACCACCTGACCGTTGGGCCCGACGACCCGCGCCGCCATCATCGAAAAAATCCCAATGTTCGCGCCGACATCATAAAAAGTCATTCCGGGACGCAGATGATCGCGAACAATTTCCAATTCTCGTCGCTCACCAGTGCCGCCGATCGTTCCGGCAGCGGTCCGGGGATTCAATCGCAGCCAGATGCCCTCCGCGGGTCCGCTCTTCACCTGCATCCAGACTCGCGAATCGCGCGGCACTGCACGCCCCGCCGCCCAGGTCAGCAGTGGTCCAACCAGCGGCAGCTTCCCCATTCCTCGCAGCGACTCGTAGTGCCGCTGAAAAATCCGCCCGATCGTGCCTTGGGCTGCAGTCAATTTATTTCTCCACCAGAAAATTTCCGATGACGAGTCCGTCCATCCCGGAGCTGAAAAACGTTCGAATCGCGTCCGTCGGTGTATTCACGATCGCCTCGCCGCGCAGATTGAACGATGTATTCATGACGACCGGTACGCCTGTGCGCCTTCCAAATTCATCAATCAGCCGCCAGTAGACGGGATTGGCAGATTGCTCTACGGTCTGTGGCCGCGCGCTGCCATCCACGTGTGTCACCGCCGGGATAATGTTTTGCTTCTCCCGCCGTACTTGCGCCGTCAGAATCATGAAGGGCGAATCCGTAGCACTCTCAACAAACTCCCCAGCCGCTTCCCGCTTCATCGATGGCGCGAACGGACGCCACCACTCGCGAAACTTCACCGCGTTGTTGACCTTCGCCGTCATTTCCGGCTCGCGAGGATCCGCAAGAATGGATCTCCCTCCCAGCGCGCGTGGACCAAACTCCATCCGTCCCTGAAACCATCCGAGAATTTGTCCTTCACTCAACAACTGGGCAGCAGCCGCAGCGGGATCGCTCAGATGCGTATACCGTAGCTTGTATGTCTTCAGCGCGATCTCAATCGCATCGTCCTCAAACGATGGTCCAAAATAAGCATGCCGCATCGCGCGATTTGGCAGTCGCCCATCGCGATCGAGATAGGGTGCAAGAGCTGCGCCAAGCGCTACACCGTCATCCGAGGCGGCGGGCTGCACGAAAAAATTCTCGATGATATCCGACGCCAAAATCTTTCCATTTGCCTTTGAATTGAGCGCTACTCCGCCCGCAAGGCACAGATTCTTGCTATTTGTCTTCTTCAGCGCTGCGCGAACCACGCTCATCATCGCGCGCTCGCAATAGTCCTGAACCGCGAACGCGATGTTCTTATGTCGCGAGTCGATCTCGCTCTCCGCCACGCGAGGCGTGCCCAGCGCCGCCGCGATACCCGCCACCGCGCCGGTCCGCCCGCCATGGATACGCTTTGTGTGCACGTGATACGGCGTGCCGTTCATCGTCTCCGGCGTGATAAACGCATCCAGATTCACACCCGGTTCGCCATATGGCGCCAACCCCATCACTTTCCATTCGTCGCTATTTGGCACAAACCCCAAGTATTCCGTGAACGCGCTGTAAAATCCGCCAATCGAATTAGGGAATGGAATCGTCTGAACATGCTCAATCCGTCCGTTTTTCCCATGCCATATCGATGTCGCTTCCCAAGCTCCGCGACCGTCCATAATGACGATCGCCGCATCGTCAAATCCCGAGTACCCGTAAGCGCTGATGGCATGCGCCAAATGATGATCCACGAATCGCATGCGCGGCTTTGATGTGCCAAACGTTCGTTCGAACACGCGCGCACCCGACTCCTGATGCCACATGCTCAAGAAATGTCGCGAAGAATTCAGAACGTTCAGATAAGTCGCCGGCCACTGGCCCGTTCCATACATCTTCAAGTCATGACGAAACACGGGACCTGCCGTCTGCCACCCAAAGCAAACTTCATCCACCTGGTCGGCGCGCACGTTCGCGAACCCCATGCACGCCTCGATCGCATGCACCGGAAATCGCGCATCATGCTTTACTCGGCTGATGCGCTCTTCTGCCACTGCGAAAAGCAGTTCGCCGTCGCGCACAACGCAGGCCGACGAATCGTGCATCTGTGAATAGTTGACGCCAATCGTTAGCATCGAATTCGACTAGGTTCCTTGCTCAGCCGCCATCAAGTCTGAAACTAGTTGCCGCTCGCGGGATTCAACCGATAAACGTGATACTCGCCGGCGTGAAAAACTTCCCGTCCGTCCAGAGCGCTGATCTCTACGCTAGCCCTGACTGCGCTCCACTCCGGATCAACCACGACCGTCGCGTGAATTGCTAGCAAGAACGCCAAAGCTTGTTCCTCGCTCTGCTCCGGACTCAGCGCCGCAGCTCTTAGTTCCGTGAAGAGTGACAACGTCCTCGGCTTGGGAAAAACTAGCACGTCATCCTGCGAAGTATGCTCGCGCACAAACGCGAACATCTTCGTTGCGCTCGTGTCGGCGACGTTCGGCTCAACCGGCAACGACCTTTCATGCGTGATTTCTCCAGCGTAGCTTACCGCCGCTAGTCCGACGACCGCACCCACCGCGATGAGTCGAACCGGTAACCTCGCAGTCTCGAACAGTCGAATCCACTCACGCATGCCATAGAACAAATACAAAGGCAGAATCGGCAGCAAACCGCGCAGTCCAATCTCCGAATTCCAGGCGAGAAGCACCGCGACGTATCCCAGCAGATAACACTCTTTCACGCCACGCTCGTGCCAAAGGCTCTTCGCGAATCCCCACGCGGCCACAGCCGTGAATAGCAGCGCGAACACGATCTGAACTTGCTTGTTGAATCCGTTCGCCCACACATACGAAAGCGTTTTGCCGTAGTAGACGATGTTCGTATCGACCGTATGCAACGAAAAGTGGAACGCACTGACATAGCCTTTCGGCGACGTCAGCAGCAGTGTCTGCGCTCCAATCATTACTCCGACCAGAGCAATTACACAGAGCAGAAACCTGCTCGGCCTCCGGAACTTCAACAAGTCCGCCGCGATAAGCGCGAACACGAGCGCAATCCCAATCGTGCGCGTCCCATAGGCGCAGTAAATGAGCCCGGAGACCAGCAACGCGCTTCGAGTGTCGACTTGGTGCCGCTCCAGCCGCGCATAAGCCCGTTCTATCTCGAGGAGCGCCGCAAACGAGAACAGCAAATATGGAAACTCCGACAAAATGAAATCGCGCTGCCCCCAAAACACCGGATTGTAGGCGATCAGCAGAAGCAAAGCCGCGCAACCGATCGAGCCGACCACCTCACGGGTCATTTCCGCATAGACCGCCAGAAATCCAATGAAACAAAGCACCGTCACAATCTTGAAAGCATGCAGATCGAGCCCAAAGATCCGATACACGGGCACCAAGATCATCGGATAAATAGGTGGGTAGCCACTCGTAGGCGAAAGCCACATCGCATCTGGATTCGGAATGTATCGAATGTCGGAGTAGCTGCGTCCTTCGACCAGATTCTTGGCGTGCATGACGTACGCCGCGAAATCATCGTTCACAAAGACGTGCCCAGGCTTCAGCGTCACGACGTAAAAAATCGCAACCGCAACAACAATCGCCGCCAAGACAATCCGCCCAGCATCGATACCGGCATGAGCCTTCACCCGCGACGGCTCAAAGCCAAGCGCCTCGGCCTCGATCAAGTCACCACTCGCGGATCGAGCGTTCATTTGCGTCACACCCGTTTCGATGCGTCCTCCGCTCTCACCACTCGCAAGAATAATTCTTCCAATTTCTCCGCGGAGCTCGGCCACTCGTAGCGCTTCATCGATTCCTGCGCCGCGCAGCCCAAACTCTCGCGCAATTCTTCCGACTTCGCTAATCGCTCAATCGCCCTTTCCAGCGCACTCGCATCCGCGGGTGGGACCAGCAAGCCGTTAAAACCGTCCTGCACCACGTCCGGCATCCCACAAGTCTCGGCAGTGATCACCGGCATCCCGCTCGCCATCGCCTCCAAGAGCACCGATGGCAGCCCCTCCATCAACGATGGAAAGACGAAAATGTCGTGCTCCGCGTACAGTTCCTGCATGCTCCCCGCCGCAATCACCGGCCGCACTTCGACGTGCGTCGATAGCTCTGGACCAAAAAACCGCATCACTTCTTCCGCCGGTGCTCCCGGCCCCGCAATCGTCAGCTTCAGCCCTGCAATTCGCGGCACCAGCCGCAGCATCGCTTCACGGATATAAAAAATGCCGCGCTGATCCAGCCATGTTCCGGCATACAACAACCTCAACATTTCACCGCGCGAGTATCGCCGTCGCGCCGATCCAAAAAATCTGCGCTCAACACCGTTCGGAATATAAGCGACGCGATCCGGCGGTAACCCATACTTCAGTTGCAGCAAATTCCACACGTCGCGGCTGTAAGCGTGTGCTCCGTCCGCTGTTCGAATTGCCCATCGAAATCTTGGAAAATGATACAGACTGTGCCAGGCCCGATTCCTCCAGCCAAAATTCCACGCTCGCCCTTTTTTCGCCTCTCGCGTCATCACATCCACACGGCGCTCTTC
>JAFAZL010000025.1 GCA_019239815.1 Acidobacteriota bacterium | reverse complement strand
GATGCCGGGAAGAGCTTTCACACGTTGCAAAACGTCGCGGAAGAAATTGATCTCGCCGGATGCGGAGCTAAAACGGCCGCGAGGAATGGCGACTCCCATTGTGAGGACGTTGCTGGAGTCAAAGCCGGGCTGGACATTGCGGAGTTGCCAGAGCGTGCGGATCATCAGGCCGGCGCCAATCAACAAGACGAGAGAAAGAGCGACTTCACAAACGACGAGGACATTGCGCGCTTTGCCGCTGCCGTCGGAACTGCCGCGCGTGCCTTGTTTGAGGACTTCGTTGACGTCAACGCGAGAGAAGCGGAGAGACGGAAATAGTCCGGCGAGGACGCCAGCGGCGATGGAGAGGAGCAGCGTGTAGGCCAGGACTTGTGCGTCGAGAGTAACGTTCATGAAGGACGGGAGACGATCGGCGAGGAGCTTGACGGAAAGAGTGATGACGGCGCGAGCGAGCACGAGGCCGAGAAAACCTCCGAGCACGGAGAGCACAAGCGTTTCGACCAAGATGTGGCGGAGCAGGATCATGCGGCCGGCGCCGAGCGCGCTGCGAATCGCCATTTCTTTGCCGCGGGCAAGCGTTTTTGCCAGGACGAGATTCGCAACGTTGGCGCAGGCGATGAGAAGCACGAAAGCCACGGCGCCGAGAAGGACGAGGAGCGCGGTACGGACATCACCAATCATCTGTTCGTGCAGGGGAACTACCGTGGCGCCCCAGCCTTTGTCATCGGCGGGATATTGCTCTTCGAGGTGCGAGGAGATGGCGGCGAGATCGGATTTGGCTTGGTCGATCGTGACTTGCGGCTTGAGGCGGGCGATGACGTTGTAATTGTGATTGCCCCGGACGGTGCGGTCGGTGTCGGTCCACGCGAGTGGGACCCAAGCTTTGGCGAAGTCGGGTATGCGGAAGTTTTCGGGCATGACGCCGACGACGGTGTATCGCTCGGAATTGATGGTGATGTCGCGGCCAGCGATGCCGGGATCGGAGCCGAAGCGATCGCGCCAGAGTTTATAACTCAAGATGATCACGCGCGAGTCGGGGTGGTCGTCATCGGCGGTGAAAGTGCGGCCGACGAGCGGCTGTGTTCGCAGGACGCGGAAGAAGTCGGGAGGAACAGAGGAGGCTTGAATGACTTCGGGGCGGTCGGTGCCGCCGAAGGTGAGTCCGCGACCGCCGTAGATCGACATGGAGTCGAACGAGGTGGATTGGGCTTTCCAGTCGAGATAGTTGGCGGGGGAGACGGAGAAGAGAGTGATGCCGGGGAAGCTTTTGGCGGGTGGGACGTGCCAGATCTGGACGAGGCGGTCGGGATCGTCAAAGGGGAGGGGGCGGAGCATGGCGGCGTTGACGATGGAAAAGATGGCGCTGTTGGCGCCGATGCCGAGGGCTAGGACCAGGATCGCGCCGATGGCGAAAGCGGGGTTACGGCGGAGGGTGCGGAGGGACTGGCGGAGGTCGGAGATTAGGTTGCGCATGGATGTACCTCTATTGAGTAGAGACGGTGGAGGGTGGAGAGGCGTTTTATGCAGGTCACCAGAGGTCCTTAAGGACCTTCAACTCGTACAGGGTACTTTGGGGGCCGACGACTAAGACTAGATCGGAGCCCGTGGCGATTACGGCGTTGGAATTCTTGCGATTTAGCCGCACCCAGTGAGCTCCGGTGTCGGTGGAGATGTCGGTGCCGGTGGTGCCGACGGCGACCCAAGTGGTAGAAACTCTTTTCGACTCCACGGCGACGACCGAGGAGCGGTAGCCGGCGGGAGGTTTATCGGAGAGCTGCCAGGTGGTGCCCATGTTTGTGGAGTAGGCGGCGACGGATTTTGTGTTGGCGGGATTGCGGTAGTCGCCGCCGACGGCAACGACAGCGCTTCCGTTGCAGGCGATCGAGAAGATGCCGGCGGAAGGGTTACCGCTGAGGATGGGAGTCGTGACGGCGGACCAGGTTTTGGCGTTGTCGGTGGAATGGAAAACGCGGGCGGCGGGACCGCCGGTGGCGAAAAGGAGCTCGTTGTGGCCGGGGCCGCAGAGGATCAGAGAGGAGTTGCTGGCGGCGAAGACTCCTTCGGTGGGAAGCGCGGCGGGCTCGGACGCGG
>JAFAZL010000774.1 GCA_019239815.1 Acidobacteriota bacterium | reverse complement strand
CGAAGATGACTTCATCTGAGGGCAAAGAGGAGGCAGGTTTGAGCGCCGCTTTAGCCAGTCCTGTCACAGGCATGCTTGGGATTCCCCCGGGCCGAAACTAGTCGCAGATGACGGCCTTATGAGCACACTCATAACCACAAGGATTTGAATGGGATGGGAGCGGTGGAAGCAAATTGGGGATCCTAAAGCGCTCTCCTGGTTAGGGTTACTGCCCGGAAGGTCAGTTCTAGAACGGAGGGGCAAGACTTGGGTAGAACGAGTAGTACTCGGTCCGATGGCTGAAAGTTTTCCGCTAAGGGCAAACAGTTGCCCGTTACGTGTTTTTTGGGAGCCAAGCCGCCCGCGGGTGACTATGCCGTGAAAGGTTCGAAGAACTCAGACCCGACCGTTTTCGCCACGAATGATATCGTATCGTTCGATCACAGCTGCTACACCAAGCCGTGCGCTGCCGTCTTCCATGCGGCGTTCGACGCGGACGACTTTACCTAGCGCGCGGACGAAAACTTCGCCGCCGTGAGTGATCTCAGCAGGCAGAGTCATCGTGATATCCAGTTCGGAGCCGGCTTCCAGATCCTGATCGAGGACAAAATACAAGCCACGCGTGGAGACATCGCGGGTCTTGCCTTTTTGAGAGTCGGGCAGGCGCTCTGCCGGGACACGAATGATTACCGGCAGCGACAGGTCATAACGTCGTGCGGTACGACGTTCGGTCATTATACTCATCCTCCACTCCGCCCGCGGCCACGCTAAAGCGACCGCGCCCCTTTCCCAAAAGTTTAGTAGCGACGAATTCGAATCGAACCGAATTCGAACACGCCGATACGCTATCCCAAGCTCGCTGTGACGACTGGGCACAACCGATGAACGAGCAACTTCGTTCGTAGACCCAGACGCATTTCGCCTGAAATCACGTCAAAGCATTCACCGGTAATTCACATTTCCGATTTGCGTGACAATACAAGAAACAATCGCTTCACGCCATCGAAAACTTGGCACAGTGGGTCTTATTCCGCACGGGCAGGGGCGGCGGCAAAATCCTAGAGACCCAGGGTTTAGGGCGGGCGGGGATTCCGCGAAAAAACGGTCGAAACGCTGTGCTAGCTTGCGGCTATTCGCCGCGAACCGCGCCGACCGGGGCCGGTTCTTCAGCCGCAGCCTGAGCGGAGGAACGCCGCGTTCGAGGCGTATCCAGATTAAACTGCCGCATCTTGTACAACAAGGCCTTATAGCTAATGCCGAGCATCTTGGCGGCGTCTTTGCGGCACCAACGCGTCTTTTCCAGCGCGTCGGCAATCGCTTCCATTTCGGCTTCGTCTTTCAGGCCGCGCACGAGCGCCTTGAGTCCCTGCTCGCGCGGAACGGAAACTTCCTGGCGTGGCGAGGTGCGCTGCCGGGCGGATGACATCTCGACCAATTCCCGGAGGCTGCCTTCGTCATCCTCGAGAATAACGTAGCGCTTGACGAAGTTTTCGAGCTCGCGAAGGTTGCCGGGCCACGGATAGTTCGCAGCGGCGTCGAGCAAATGCTTCGAGGGCGTCATCGGCCCCTTGCCGAATTTCTCGCTGTACTTATCGAGGAAGTGCCGGAACAACAGAGGAATTTCTGTGGCACGCTCTCGCAGCGGTGGAACGAGAATCGAGAGAACGTTGAGACGATAGTAGAGATCTTCACGGAAGCGACCTGACTTCATCGCCTCCTGCACATCGACGTTGGTCGCGGCGAGCACGCGGACGTCTGTGTCGACCATATGGCGTCCGCCGAGACGCGAGTACTGATGATCTTGCAACACGTGGAGCAGCTTCGCCTGAAGATGCGTGCTCATCTCCGCGATTTCGTCTAGGAAGATCGTGCCTTTATTGGCGAGTTCGAATTTTCCCGGCTTCGCGCGGTGGGCACCGGTGAAGGCGCCTTGTTCGAAACCGAAGAGTTCGGATTCGAGAAGTTCGCCGGGAAGAGCGGCGCAGTTGACCTTGATGAAAGCCTGGTTACGGCGCTTGGAGCGCAGGTGAATCATGCGCGCAACAACCTCTTTTCCGACACCACTCTCACCGCAAATAAAGACCGGCACATCGACAGGAGCAATCTGCAGGATCTGCTGACGGATGCGAACCATCTGCGGGCTGGCGGCCAGGAAACTGAGATCCTCAGTGACCTGATCGCAATAATCTCTCAGAGCTTGATTTTCCTGCGCGAGATGCTTCTTCTGGCGCGACTTGAGCATCGCCGCGTCGAGGTCGCTCTTTTCGAACGGCTTGGTGAGGTAGTCGTGCGCGCCGATGCGAATTGCTTCCACAACGGTGCCGACTTCGTTGGAACAGCTCAACATGATGATGTTGAGGCTGCGATCGAGGTGGAGAAGCTCGCGCAGCGTGTCGAGTCCGTTCATCTCGGGCATGAGCACGTCGATAATAATGAAATCGGGCCGATCGCCATCGCTGATCTTCGCCAGCGCCTCTTTGCCGGAGCCGACGGTTTCGACTTCGAATCCGTCGACCTCTAGCAAGGTCTGCAGATATTTACGAATACTCGGTTCGTCGTCGACTACGAGAATCTTCTCTTTAACCGCCATTTCTCTCTCCCTTAAATCTGCTGCCGCCTGGGCACATGAAGCGATACAACTAAATTCGTCTAGCTCTGGTCCATCGGTAACAAAAACGTGAACTTGCTCCCGTCGTGAGTTTCGCTCTCGACCCAAATCTTGCCGCGATGCGCCTGGACCAGGCGTTTTGCGATCGCGAGGCCGAGGCCCATGCCGGTCGTATTTCGATCAACACGGACGAAATCTTCGAAGATTTCCTGATGATGTTCGGGCGAAATGCCTGGGCCCGTGTCTTTCACCGAGACTTCCACACTGTTCGGGCGTGGTAGACGGAAACGGCGGCGCTCCTGCGGAGGAAGGGCTTCGGAAACGCGCCGCTCCCAGAAATGCGGCGTAGCGCGCAGCGTGACGCATCCACCGGCGGGGGTGTGCTTCAACGCGTTATCGAGTAGATTCGCAGCCGCCTGTTGAACTTTCTGATAGTCGAAGCGAAAATTCGGAATCGAGGGATCGTATGTTGCGTCCAGCCGAACGCCCTTGCGCTGGAATGCCTCCTGCCAACGCTTTGAAAGCTCATCGAGACAATCGCGAAGGTCGTTCTCACGAAGTTGCAGAACCAGTTTGCCGCTCTCGAGCGCGGAATAATTCAGGAACATTGAAACCAGCCGCACCAGACGTTCGCAGCTTTCCTTTGATTCTTCGAGGATGTCGCGTTGCTTTTCGGACAAGCGCCCCAGAGAACCGGCGAGCAGTAGATCGTAGTAGCCCTTGATGACAGCGAGCGGGGTCTTTAGTTCGTGCGCGGCCGACGCGAGGAAGACGGTCTTCTGGCGGTTCACTTCCTGCAACTTCAAATACGCCGCAAGCAGATTGCGATACGTGATCTCGCGTTCCTGCAATAATTCCTGCACGGTGATTTGCGTCGCGGGATCGGGCGCGGTTTGCGCTTCGGCAGGCAGTTCGAACTCGATCAGCAGCCAATCGGGATCCGCGAGCCATTGCACACTTGCTTTCGTGCGTTTCTCGCCGCGTTGCAGGTCGAGCTTCATTTCTTGCTCACCAGCTTCAATCGCCGAAAAAATTCTCTTGGCATCTGCCTGCAAAATATCGGTAAATAGGTTCAACCGGGCGTAGTCGGCAAGCCCGACCGAATCCAGACATTTTCTCGCGCGGGCGTTAGCCAATACGATTCTGCCGCTTCTTTCGGAAACCAAAAGAGAGCGGTCGACCGTGTCAAGAAGCCGAACGACGTGCGACAAGGGAATGTCCGCAGAGCTCGACGAGCGCGGCTCGGAGATCGCAGTTAGTTGGCTTCGTCCACCCATAGAAAGTCGGCTAAACTAGGCAAGGGAAAATTTTTTCCCTCGCGATGAGTTGCAATGGTCGCAAAGCGCTTCTCAGACTGTCAATGGTAAATACGTGCCATTTGCACAAATGCGGAAAAGTCGGTGCTGTCCGTTGCGAGTGTATCGAGGATATTGAGTGGAAGAAGATTGGAACTGTCCGTAAGATTATGTATTCTAAATACTTAGTGGCAAGCAAAACGGTCGATTTTGTGGCAGTAAATCTGCTCGTTTTTTGCCTGATTCGTACTAGGTCGGTAGTACTGTCGAAACGTCCCCATGAGACCGCAGCATACCAAGGATGGTCAGCAATTGGAGTATAGCCAGCAACGTCGGTCCCCGCGGATCCGGTTGCAAGTGCCCGTGTTTTTGCGGGCTGCTGATCCGTCTGGGGTTGAGTTCATCGAGCTGACCAAGACGCTCAATATCAGCTCGTATGGCGCCTGTATCACGTCCGCCCACCTACTTCGCGAGAACCAGCTCGTGCAGCTGACGGTACCGGCTCCCTCGGCAACATCGTCGAGCCTGGTTCCAAACGAAACGCCACCGATTTCTGCCAAAGTGCTCCGTCAAGAGGTAGTTGGCGACACGAGGCTATTTGGACTGGAATTCGTCCGGCCGCTTGAGTAAATTTATGCCATTCCTGACCATGTTTTGGTCGGAATTCCAGTTTGGGGAAGCCAGGTAGGGATTTATCCAACGATTTTCCCACAGGCTATTGGTCCGCTAAGCCTAATTATATCAGCAGACTATAGGGCTTAGGATGGCTATTCCTTCCAGTACGATATATAGTCAGCCGAAATACGGATGGACTCTCAGTTGCTCCCGTTGTACAAGCGAATTGCTTACATCCCCAACCCCCGCGGGGACAGGCAAAGTTAGGTGTATACCTAGATGCCCAACCTTGGCGGCGCCCCCACCCGTTTGCCAATCGAGGACTCGTACCTCGAACTCCTAGCCGAAACACTGGACGGCCTGGACACAGTTGCACGGGGACAATTTTTGCAGCGGTACATTCGCGCGATCACCCATCTGGATCTGCGCGAGAGCCAGTGTGTCCAACTCTGGGACGAGACGATGACCCGCCGGCGCGAGTTGACCGACCACATGGGCCGGCAAGTCGCGCTCAAAACCGCCCTGATGGACGTGCTCACCTCGGCCGGGCTGTTTCGCGTGCCGATCGTCCTGGAATATGACGAATTGAAGGTTTTGCAGGTCAACGCGGTTACGGATCCGCTTACTGGTTTGTACAACCGGCGGCTCTTCAGTGAAGGCTTCGAAAAAGAATTGAACCGTGCGCGGCGGTATGGATTGCCGCTTGGCCTGGTGATGTTGGATTTGCATCGCTTCAAAGAAGTGAACGACAAACACGGCCACCCGAGCGGCGACGAAGTATTGCGCGCCGCTGCAACGACTTTGAAGAAAGCCTTGCGTACTTCGGATTCCGCGTTTCGCATTGGGGGCGACGAGTTCGCAGTGCTCCTGCCGCAAACCGACGCAGATCAGGCGCTTGCGCTCAGCCGACGTATCGAAGCGGTTTTTAGCGAGACGCTACAGGACCTGCCGTTGAGCATCGCGGTAAGCATGGATCATGGCGTTGCAACGTTCCCACTCGATGGCGAGCAAGCCGATGAGCTGATTCGCGTTGCCGACGAACGACTCTACCGGCTGAAGCACGCAAATCATCGCAAGTTGGGCGGTGGCGAAACCAAGAGCGCGGCGGCACCAGCACTCGGGCCTGCGGGCTCGACCTCCGCCTCGCCGGCCAAAACCCCGATACCTCCGTCGCCGCGCCCTGCTGTTTCGGCCCCGCCAACTACTACCGAAAGCACGACTCGCCCGCCATCGCCGATCTCGATTGAATTTCATCGACCAATGGAAAGGCCGGAAGCAACGATGGCTGCAGCGGCCTCCTCGAACACGGCGGAGATTGCGCCGGCCGCCCCGAAGGCTCCGGTTCCGGAGACCACTTCTCAGCCGATCTATACCGCTCAACGCAAGGCTGAACGCGTCTCGATGATCGGGACGAACGCGTACGCAATGCTCGGCGAGCAGATCTCAAAGCGCGCGCGCGTCGTA
>JAFAZL010000629.1 GCA_019239815.1 Acidobacteriota bacterium | reverse complement strand
GTTGGCCGGCGCCAGTGGATGGTGGGTTCGTTCTATTACCATGAGGCCCGATTCCTTGACGGATAGTAGGTCGCCTTGTATGGTGAAACCGGCGCGAGATCGAAGAGAAAAACCTCGAAAGATGGGTGCTGCAATCGCGAAGAATGTTTTGGGACGAGAAGTAGCAGTGGACACCATGAAACCAGGAGCTACCGACTGGATCGGTGCAGTAGTCCGCGTCGCGCTCATTGTGGCCCTCACTACAGCCGCACTGGCTCAAGCGAAATCGCCTTCTCAGAGTTCGTCACAGGCCCCGGTTTCCCAGGCTCCGACTCAAAGCTCCGGTCAGGCACCCGCGACAAAAGCGCCCCCACCGGCGACGCCGAATCGGCCGGGTATGCGGGAAGCGCCGGCTACGAACATTACCGTTGATGGCAGCGAAGCGATGTTCACGACGATGTGCGCGCTGCTTGCGGCGGGATTCGAATCGCAAGTCAGCTCGGATGGGTGGACGCCATTTCGGACACAATTGCGCGAGCGTATGGAGCACGCGCAGGGGCCAGCCGTTGATGCGCTGCGCGAGTTCTATCAGAAGCACGAGTTGAACGATCCGGGTGCGATGTTGTCGCAATACATCTGGTTCGGATTGGTGTCGGGGCAGGCGCCGAACTTCAAGCCAACGATGAAGCGCGACGAGCTGCCGCCGGAAGTAATCACGCTCGAAGGATTCCCTGAGATTTTGTCGAAGTTTTATGTCGAGCAGCACATCGGGCGCATTTGGGTGCAGGTGCAGCCGGTTTACAACGAGATCGATCAGATTCACGACACGGTTTCGCAGATCGTTTTTGTGGCGACGAATTATTTGCGTGTGATTCCGAATCCGGGCGATCCGCGCACGTTTCAAATCATTGTCGAGCCGCTCGTCGGGCGGATTACGAACGTTCGAAATTTTCAGGATCACTACGCGATTGTGTTGAGCGGATCGGCGGATGTGCCGGTGGATACGGTGCGGCATGCCTATCTGCACTTCTTGCTCGATCCGCTGCCGCTGCAGTATCCGCACGTGATTGCGGTGAAGAGGCCACTGTATGAGGCCGCGCTGAAGGCTCCGCGACTGACGCCTGATTTGAGGGACGACTATCCGTCGTATTTCGCGGAGTGTCTGGTGCGCGCTGTGGAATTGAAGCTTAAGCGCATGTCGCCCAGCGAGCGCGACGCCGCTTTGGAGACGGATGATTCGGACGGCTACATTTTGGTGCGACCGTTGTTCAAGGCGCTGGATAGTTTTGAGGGCTCTGAACCGGCGATGAAATATTATTTCCCCGACATGGTGCGGACGATCGACGCTGGCGCTGAGATGAAGCGCGTCAGCGCGCTGAAGTTTGCGCCTCCGGTTGGCGCGCCGAGGTCGGCCGAAACTCAGGAACAGGTGGCGAGGACACGGGCTGTGCCACATCCGAGCACGGTTCCGAACGACCAGGACGCGATCAATGATTTGACGGAAGGGGAGCGCCGGATCGCGGAGAAGAATCCGCGCGCGGCGGAGGCGTCGTTTCAACGCGTGCTGGCGAGGTATCCCGATCAGCCGCGGGCGTTATACGGGATAGGCCTGGTTGCGCTGCTCGATCATGATGCAGTGCGGGCGAAGGAAGTTTTCGGGAAGCTGACGACGGGAGAGCATGCGGCGACGCAAGATCCCATGGTGATGGCGTGGTCCCATATCTACCTCGCGCGCATCTATGATGATGAGGGTATGGCCACTGAGGCCAAGACGGAGTACCAGGCGGCGCTCGCCGTAAATGGCGGGCCGGAGCAAGCGAAACAAGCGGCACAGAAGGGCTTGGCGGGAGTAGGTAACGCGCCGCAGCGTCCTTGAGCGCCTAAAGACGATCTCAGCTGAAAGCAAGAACGCCGTAACTGAATTTTCGCGCGACGACGTAGGGGACATAGCGCGTGAGTGGGACGGCGGGGACAGAGCCAACGGGAAGTCTGAAGCCAGAGGAGAAAACGATGACACGCAACCTGATTCATTGGGCAAGCGCGGTGGCGTTTGCCGGCACAATGTTCTGCGCCTACGGATTTGCGCCGGTCGCGGAAGCGCGGCAAGCGTCGCAGAGTTCTTCGGCGCAGCAACAACAACCACAAGCGCAACAACAGCAGCCCGCGGACAAGAGTAAGCAGCCAGCACCGTTGCAGTTGGACACGCCACAAGGCTCGGCACCGCAGGCGGCGCCGACTGTGCCGCCCACGCCGCAGGAAGAAGCGGACTACAAAACGTTCCAGGGGATTCCGCAGAACGACGTCGAAAAGCGGATTCCAGCCGCTGAATCGTTTTTGCAGAAATATCCACAGAGCCAGTATCGGCCGATGATGTACCAGACTCTTGTGTCGGGATATTTGGCGAAGCAGGAAGTGCCGAAGATGATCGACGCGGGCGAGAAAGAGATTGCGCTAAATCCGAACGACACGCCAATCCTGGGCTTGATGGGACAGACGCTCGCGCGGACGTTGAATCCGAAATCGCCGGATGCGATGGCGCAATTGAATAAGGCGGAACTGTATTCGAAACGCGCGATCGAAGTGACGCCGACGCTGACGAAGCCGGCGGAACTGACCGACGATCAGTTCAACAACGCGAAGAACAATGCGCTGGAGATGGCGTATAGCGGGCTTGGTCTCGTGTATTTGCAAAAAGGGCAGTACGACCAGGCGATTCCGACGCTGGAGCAATCGCTGAAGACAGACAATCATCCCGAGCCGGACCCGGTGAACCTGTATCTGCTGGGGCTGGCGAATGAAAAGGCGTCGCATTTTGACGCGGCGGTTCAGGCGTTCAGCAAATGCGCGGCGATCCAGAGCTCGCTGCAGGCGAACTGCAAGAACGGCGTTGAGACCGCGAAGAAGGCGAGCTCTTCGCAATTGAGCGCCCCGAAGTGAGCGCGTTCGCTTTGTCGGCCTAGAAATAGACGCGCCGGCCGGATTGATTGTCGCAATGAGTGGCAAAAGCGAGTTGCTAGAGGAGCGCCTCGGCTATCGGTTTGCCAAAGCTGAGTTGCTGGAACGTGCGTTGACGCACAGTTCAGCGATTCCGGAATTGCGGGCAACTCATCCGGCCGATGCGGATCCTTCGACGATCCCACAGGACAACGAGCAGCTGGAGTTTCTGGGTGATGCGGTTCTGGATATGCTCGCGAGCGAGCATTTGCTGGCGGCATTTCCCGAGTGGAGTGAAGGGCAGCTCTCGAAGAGTCGCGCGCGGATTGTGAATGCACGGGCTCTGGAGTTGGCGGCGCGGCGGTTACATCTGGGAGAGTTTTTGCGGCTTGGTCGAGGGGAAGAGAAGACCGGGGGGCGGGACAAGCCCGCGCTGCTCGCGGATGCGTTTGAGGCGGTGATCGCGGCGATTTATCTCGATAGCGGACTGGAGGCGGCACGCGAAGTATTGAAGCGTACGCTATTCGAATGGGCGCTGGAAGAACGCGGAGCGCGGATTGCGGATTCGGATCGAAAATCGGCGTTGCAGGAATTTTTGCAGGGGCGCGGGCAGTCGCCGGCGGAGTATCGAGTTGTGGGAGAGAGCGGGCCGGATCATCAGAAGAAGTTTCGGATTGAGGTTTGGGTCGGCGGCGTCTGCATGGCCAGCGGCGAAGGAAGTACAAAGAAAGAGGCGGAGCAGCGGGCAGCCCGGATGGCATTGGAGAGGCTGGAAGTAGCAGCGAAGGGTTAAACTAACGGCATGGCGGACATGTCGGAATCTGTGAGCAGTACTGCGGAGTCTCCTGAAGCAGTTGTTGCCGAGCCTGTGGCTGAAGCTGACGTGCATGTGCCGGTCAAGGCGCAACACTACAACGACGATACGACGCTTTCGGAATATCTCGAGTCGCTGCTGGTAACGGTTCTCCTCGCTTTATTTGCCACTACTTTCATTTTGCAAGCGTTCAAGATTCCATCGCCGTCGATGGAGACGACGCTGCTGGTTGGCGACCACCTTTTGGTGAACAAGTTTATTTTTGGCGGGCACGGAGCGTGGTACGAGAAATTGCTGCCGTACCGACCGCTGGAACGCGGCGACATTATTGTCTTTAAGTATCCGTATCAGGACCACACGCACTACGTGAAGCGCGTGATCGGACTGCCGGGCGATCATTTGAAAGTTGTCGATCAGCGCGTTTTCATCAACGGGAACGTATTGAACGAGCCATACGTTACTCACGATCCAAATGTCGGCTATGACCCGTTGAACTACAATTTTCCACCGAAGGGCGTGCAGTTGTACTCGTCTCCAATGGTGCCGGAGTGGGCTCACGAATTTAAGAAGTATGTGCAGGGCGACGAGATTGTCGTGCCAGGGGGGAAGTATTTCGCGATGGGGGACAATCGCGACCACAGCGCGGATAGCCGGTACTGGGGATTTGTCGATCGCGACGCGATCATGGGGCGGCCGTTTTTGATCTATTGGTCGGTGGACGCGAGTAGCGCGGACTACACGCCGAATACTTTTCTCGAGCGGTTGAGAGGTATTTTTGAGACGCTGGCACACTTGCCGACGCGGACGCGTTGGAACCGCATGCTTCATATCGTGCACTGAGCAGTGTTTGTTGAGTTGTGCTTCGATGTGCCCTCCTTCCCATTCCCTGCGGCCCGTGCGAAAATTTCTGAAGCGTGCCCTCTAAACTATGACCCGACTTCGCAAATGGTGGCGGCCGGCGGCGTTCGTCGTCGCGATTGTCATCGTTTCGCAGGTTGGCGTATCCCTTCTGGTTCGAACACGTCGCGTTCATGCATATTTGGTGCGGCATTTGGAACGGGCTTTCGGCCGGCCTGTTGAAGTTGCGCACTTCAGTGTGCTGATTTTGCCGAGCCCTAGCCTTGATGCCGAGGAAATCACCGTCGGCGAAGATGCGGCTTTTGGGAACGAATACTTTCTGCGTGCGGAGCGGTTGTCGGCTGGGTTGCGGTGGACGGGGTTCGTGCGAGGCCGATTCGAATTTGGAACGTTGTCGTTGAGCAAGCCGAGCTTGAATTTAGTCCGCAACGGCGATGGGCGATGGAATCTGGAGCGCTGGCTGCCGCCCGCGAAAATCAATGTGCCGGGCGGGCTGCCGGCGGTCTACAACGTTGCGCGCGCGATTGGGACTCCCGCAAATCACCTGACGCGGATCAACATCGACGATGGGCGCGTCAACTTCAAGATTGTTGATGAGAAGCTGCCGCTCGCGCTGACGAACGTTTCGGGTGTGGTGGAGCAGGTGACCCCGGGGCGTTGGCAGCTGCAGCTTACAGCGGCACCGTGGCGGAGCGGAGCGGCGTTGCAGACGGCAGGCAGCGTCAACGTGCGCGGGGATGTGGCGGGAACTTCGGCGCGGTTGCAACCGGCGGAGTTGCACGTGCATTGGTCGGACGGATCGCTGGCCGACCTTCTGCGGTTGTTTCGAGGGCGGGACTATGGGATTCGCGGGGAGTTCGCTCTCGATGCGACAGCGAAGAGTGGAACCGGGCCGGTGGCGTTCGCGTCAGCGCCTTACGGCGACTGGTCTTTCGAGATGCAGGCTCGAGCGAAGCAGATTCATCGTTGGGACCTGACCGAACGTTCCGATAATCCAGGAATGAATGTGAACCTCGATGGGCTGTTGAATGTCGCGACGGGGAAAGCAATCGCACGGCGCATCGCGGTCGAAACGGCGAAGTCGAATTTGCGGGGGACTGCGTCGGCGACAATCAGCGCGAATCCGTCATGGGAAATTCGTCTCGATTCGGCCGGTGTCCAGGCGGCCGATCTCTTGAATTGGTATCGCGCGTTTCAGCCTGGCGTCGATGACGCACTGGCGGTGAATCAGTACTTCACGGGCGTAATGACATTGACCGGATGGCCGATGCAGGTGAAAGATGCTGCGTTTTCGAGCGACGGAGGTGAAGTGAAGATCCCGGGATTCGCTGCGCCGATTCGAATCGGAGCAATTGCCGGTGGGCGGAATCGAGACATGCTGAGCGTCGAGCCATTTCGGGTGACGTATGCGGTGGTTAGTGGGAGCACAAACTCGGCGATGGTTGCCGCGGCCAAGAGGCGCCCAGGCAGCGAGCCACGCGGAACTGTAAGTGTTGGCTTCACGCATGATTTCAGTCAGCGTGCAGGGCACATTAGCGTTGATGGGCACCTTGATCGCGTTGAAGATGCACTGCGCGTTGCGCAAGCGTTTGGGCGGACACTCAATCACGGCTGGGAATTGACCGGCAGCGCCACGGCTTCACTGCAATGGAACTGGAATGGTGCGACGTCGCGGCGTTGGAACGGGCACGTCGATGTTTCGAATGCCGAATTGCAGGCGGCAGGATTGAATCAACCGCTAAATCTGACCAAGACAAGCATGACTTGGAAAGATGGGCTGCGCACAGCGACGATCGCCGATGTCGATGGGCTCGGAGCGAACTGGTCTGGAGCGATCTCCGAAGATCCGGTCACGGATTTGGATGGAAGCGCGAAATGGAGGTTTCAACTTCACGCCGATCATCTTGACGCGACGGAACTGGATCGCTGGATTGGGCCACGGGCGCGACCTGGTTGGTTGCAGCGGTTGTTGCCTTCGCTGCTCGGAGGGGCATCGCAAGTATCGAGCCAGCAGGCCAGCGCACTTGTGCGGCGCATCAATGCCGAAGGCGAACTACGCGTTGATGACTTCACGATGGAGAAGCTGAAATTTCAGCAGGTTCATGCGATTGGAGCGCTCGATGATTTGCATCTCGATGTGCGTCAGGCGGACGCGCAGTGGGCCGGGGGGAAAGTTCGCGCGCGGCTGGAGGCGAAGTTTTTGCCGCGACCGGCGTATGAGCTCACTGGCGACCTTGATCAAGTGAACCTTGCGCAGTTGCCTGCTCCGTCGCGCGCAGCTGAGCGATTCGCGGGAACGGCGACTGGCACGGTCCATTTCACCACGCAGGGTGTGGGCCGCGATGAGTTGCTGAGTCGATTGACTGGGCGCGGCGACATGCGGATGCGCAACATCGAGTTTCGCGGATGGGATGTGAATGCTAGCGTTGCGGAGGGCGAACCGCGCACGGGCGAGTCGCGCTGGGCTGCGGGTGAAGGCACGTTCACGTTGCGCGACCGGGGGATCGTTCTGGCGGGGTTGCGGCTGGAGTCAGGGCGCGAGGCCACGCTGGTGAAAGGCACGGTCAGCTTTGGCCGCGACGCCGATTTGACGATCCAAACGACCAGCGACGGCGGGCGCGAGATTCGCGCCATCGAGCCTGGGCACATTTTGAAGATTTTCGGGCCGCTCGACATCCCGCGGGTGTCCGTAGAGAATACGGCGGCGCATCAGCCTGCGGATTGAATCGAGGTTCGAAACATTCGAATGACAAAACATCGGAATTTACTTTTTTC
>JAFAZL010000759.1 GCA_019239815.1 Acidobacteriota bacterium | reverse complement strand
TTTTACCCTCCAACATGCCTTCCCCCAGCGGACCACCGCGATGCAGGCAGGTGTTATTGATGGCGTGATAGGTCCCGCCAATATTAGCGACTGCCACGGCGGTGCCGCCGACATTGACTTCCTTGATCGTGCCGACTGGAATCTCGGTCGCCGCCACAGCTCGAACGAACGCCATCGTTAAGTCTCCTGAATCGGCGGCGAGTATAGTGCCGCGTTGCGGTTGAGTCAAAAAAGCGAGGCGTTGCATTCCCGAAATGGAACCGGGGTTCCAACTTTAACGTTGGTGCTTTGTTTCTGAAGTCGGGTAAACGATGCGGCGTGAAGGAACTCTTAGCAATGAAGGGCTGTGGACGCGCGGACGGGATTATTTTTGGCGAGTTGCTTGCTCCTTCCATGATCGCGTACCGACGCAATGCTGACTCTCGCTCCCAAAGCTCCGACGCAAACTCAATGCACCAAGCAAACTGGCGAAACCCTGGCACGAGGGCTGGCACTTCACAACTCCGGGAATCTTCTCGAAGCCGAGGCATGTTACCTCGAGGTGCTGAGCGTCGAGCCCCACTATCCGGAGGCGCTACACCTTCTGGGTGTCATCGCGCAGCAAAACGGAGACTATGAGCGGGCTGAAAACCTGATCCGATCTGCGATCGCTGGAAATCCTGCTTCAGCCAACTATCAGAACAATCTTGGCAATACTTACCGTCTGCAAGGCGATCTTGCGCGCGCTGTCTCGAGCTATCGCCAAGCGATCGCGCTCGATTCAAATCATGTTGAAGCACTGCACAGCCTGGCAACGTCGCTTGCCGATAAAGGCGAATTCTCCGAAGTCGAAGCCTACTTCCTCGCGCTGCTCAGTCTTCAGCCGCAGCACGCCGACGCTTACTACAATTTTGGCAATGCAAAGCTGAATCAGGGCGAAGTGACCGCCGCGATCGAGTGCTACCAGAAAGCGATCGAGTTGCAGCCTGGATGCGCCGCGTATCACTTCAACCTCGCGCACGCGCTGCAACGGCTCGGCCGGCTGCATCAAGCCGCCCACGAATTTCAACAAGCGGCAACCATCGCTCCCGGCGATTTCGACGCAACCTACAGCCTCGGCATCGTCCTGCACGAGCGCAAGGAATTCGCGCAGGCCGCCGATGCATTTCGCCACGCCCTCGCTCTCAAGCCCGATCTTCCACAGGCGATGAGTAATCTCGCCGCCGCTCTGCAAGGACTCGACGACTATGACGGAGCCGCCGAACTGCTGCGTCGCGCGATCGCGATAAATCCCAATTTCGCCGAGGCTCACGGAAACTGGGGCGGGCATCTTTGGCGGCAAGGCGACCTTTCCGGCGCAAAAAAATCTTGCCTGCGTGCCATTGAACTGAATCCAAACCTGCCGGGCGCGTACGGAAACCTCGGCCACGTGCTCTTCGATGAAGGCGACTATCGCGGCGCGCTCGATTGCTACGACCAGGCTCTTGCCTTGAAGCCAAATCTTGCCGGTGGCGAAAATCGCCCATGGCGGCGCGGCGACCTGTTGAGCGCCTTCGACGCTTGCGGCCGAGTCGGGTCCGAATTCACGACCGGGGAATATCGCCGCGCGCTGGCCACAAAATCCAGTTGCGTCGAGTTGCTCTACTACGTCGGCCTGTTGCATCTCCTGCGCGGAGATTTCGCAGCCGGTTGGCACAACTATGAATATCGCTGGCACACCAAAATGCTGCGCAACGCGCGCCGCAACTTCGCGCAGCCGCAATGGCTCGGCCAGCCGATCGACGGCGCTCGCATTCTTTTGCACGCCGAGCAAGGGCTCGGCGACACGCTGCAATTCATTCGCTACGTGCCGATGGTCGCGGCGCGCGGCGCCAAAGTGATTCTTGAAGTCCCGTGCGAGCTTCATCGCCTCATCGAAAACGCGCCGGGCATCGCCGCGCAAATCGTGACCCGCGGCAGCCGGCTTTCCGACTTCGAGTGGCAAAGTCCTTTGATGTCGCTGCCTCTGGTTTTTCGCACAGAACTCGCTTCCATTCCGGCACAGGTTCCTTACCTGCAATCAGACCCGCGGCTGACTCGCGAATTTGCGCAACACCTTGCGTCACACTCCAACGACAGGAACTTGCGCGTCGGGCTCGTCTGGTCAGGCAGCCCGCGTCATACGCGGGACCCGCAGCGATCGATCCCCCTCGCGCAGCTCGCGGCTCTCACCGAAATTCCTGGCGCGACATTTTACCCGTTGCAAAAGGGTCCCGCGGCGAAAGACCTGCTCGAAATGCCGATCGACATGAACCTCGTCGATCTGTCCGGCCACCTCAACGATTTCGCCGACACGGCCGCTGTACTCGCAAATCTCGACCTGCTCGTCACCGTAGATACAGCTGTAGCGCATCTCGCCGGCGCGCTCGGGAAACCCGTTTGGATTTTGCTGACTCACAATCCCGACTGGCGCTGGCTGCTCGAGCGCGAAGACAGCCCGTGGTATCCGACCGCGCGGCTGTTCCGCCAAAACGTCGCCGGAGACTGGTCGGGCGTTATTGAACGCGTGCACGACGAATTGGAGAGGCTCGGCCCGCCATCACCTCACAATTTCATCGCGCACTCGATGCGTCGGAACTGACCCGCGCGTGTTCATGGTCGTCAACCCGGAACCGCGCGACTGCAAAATCTGCAGCGGTCCTAGTTCGCTCTTCGATGTGGTGGATTTTCACAAGAGCTGCATCGAAGCACAGGGCAAACGCCTCCCGCTTTCTGGCCGCCCGATCTACTATCGTCGTTGCACAGCGTGCGGCTTTGCCTTCACCGACGAGTTCGACGACTGGTCCGCCGAAGCCTTTCTCGCCCACATTTACAATGCCAGCTACATCCACGTCGATCCTGATTACGCGTCGGCGCGCCCGTTGAGCAACGCGAACGCCGTCGCCGACATATTCCGCGCGACTCGTGATTCGATTTCGATTCTCGATTTCGGCGGCGGCAACGGAGTGTTCGCCAGCCAACTGGTCTCGCAAGGCTTCAGCGCCACAACCTACGATCCATTTTCGGGATTCAATGAGCGTCCATCGCGTCGATTCGACGTGATCACGTGCTTCGAGGTCATGGAGCACACGCCGTTCCCTGCGCGCACTGCCGCGGAAATGCGCGATCTGCTCGCCGATGAAGGCGTGATTCTGTTTTCAACGCTGACGCAACCCGCTGACTTTGATCAGCAGCGACTTCACTGGTGGTATGCGGGCCCGCGCAACGGGCACGTCTCGCTCTATTCGAGGGAATCGCTGACCATCTTGTTTCAACAGCTGGGCCTGCGACTATTTTCAATCTCCGAACTCGTCCACGTTGCGTATCGCAAGCTGCCGCCTTTCGCCGCGCATCTCGTTCGCGAAGGCCACTCCTAACGCGACGTTACACGACGCGAGCTCTTTTTACTCTGCCGGCGGCTGCCACAACTCCACGCGATTCCCTTCGGGATCCGTAATCCAACCAAACTTCCCGTACTCCGAATCGTCCACCTTAGGATCGACAGCCACACCGGCCGCCCGCAGTTTCTGCAACAGTCCGTCAAGGTCATCGACCTGGAGATTCAGCATCGCCGGCTGCGCCAACGGGAAATAATCTGAAGTCTTCTTGAAAAATGTCACAAGCGAGTACGCACGGGCGTCTTCCTTTTGAAACATGATGAATCCACCGTCAGCGCTGACTCCAAGGTTCGCCGCATACCACGCGTAGAGCGCTTTTGGATCGTTCGCCCGCAAGAACGCTCCACCCAATCCCGTCACCTTCGCCATCGCTCCTCCTAGTCCGAAGTTTTCATTAGATGCTGATGCCGATCCATCATCCATTCTGAAATCGCCGCGTCGACTGCCTTCAACTTGCCCGCAAAAAAATGATCGACACCCGGCACGACCACAAGTTCCTTTTCGCCGGGCAATGACTGTACCAACTCTTTCACTTTGTTCACATCGCCGAACTCGTCGTTTTCTCCGTGAACGAACAATTTCGGCTTCGCGCACTCGCGCAAGAACGAGAAATCGGTGTTGTTCACCGGCGTTCCAAGTCCGATGCATTCGGCCACACGATCGTCTTTGCAGCCAACACGCAGGCAGACGAAACATCCGAAGCTGAACCCGGCCACGAGCAGCGGCTTGGCAGGAAATTCGTTCGCAAGGAAGTCGAGCGCCGCTGTGACGTCTCCGCGCTCGCCGCGGCCGTGATCGTGCGTGCCGGCACTCAGGCCGGTTCCGCGAAAATTGAAGCGCAATACAGCCAGCCCAAGCGAGTCCAGCGATTTCGCCGCTTGATACGCCACTTTGTTGTGCATCGTTCCGCCAAACAACGGATGCGGGTGGCACACGACGGCGGCTATTGGCGGAGACACGTTGCCCTCAGGCTTCCAGAAGATCGCCTCGAGCCGGCCATCCGGCCCATCCAAAAATAGATTTTGCGAATCGTGTCCCATCGACAAGGCTCAGCGAAAACCAGTACGCGGCCCAACCGGCCTCGTGACGGCTACAACGATAGTCAATTTTGCGGGAATTGAAAAACGGGAATCGAGGTGGTCCTGGATCAGAATCGAAAGGCGAACTGCTGCGTCCGGCACACTGCCACTTGCAGCTCAGCGACGGCGGGCTCACTCTCGACGCGCACGACCATCAGCAGCGATTCCGTGACGCCGAGCCACGGCGAAGTCGCGGCGCTCTCGAACGAAACGATCAGAAATTCGCCGCGCGTGTACTCGCGATTGCTGCGAAACCTCAGCCCGTCGCGCGAGCATTCGATCGTCATCGTTTCTTCGAACCACGGCACGTGCTCGGTCCGCACGCGCACCGGAACAACGAACGGGCGTCGTGGCGTCGCGCGCCGTTCCACGTCACGGAGCGGGACGATTGCACTCGCCGACGCTAATTGATGTCTTGGCGGAATTTCAAATCGCAGCGCCAGCAGCGTGGAAAAGTCATTCGCTAGTGCGACCGAAGAATCGTGAGAGGCCGCCACGGTCTCGACGCGGCCGAGTCTGCGCGACTCCAGAATTCTTTGCGCCAACTCGGTTGCGGCCGCTTCCGTTGCCGACGGTGATCGAAAAACACCTGCGCCGGGAGTGTGATGGTGTGCGTTTCCATTCCTGTCGCCATTTCCGTTTTCATGACCGTTTGCGGCGCCGTTCCCATTTTTGCCGTCACGGTTGTCGCCGTTGCCGTTCTTGTGATGACCGTTGCCTTGCCCGTTTCCATTTCGTTTCTTCGCGCCTTCATCGCACACAACAACGCTGGCGCGCACCACACGCGCAAAAACTTCCGGCTGTCCAATGGTCAACGAAGGATCAAAAGGAAACGTCACCCAAAGCGGCATGCCCTCGGCATGAGACTCACGGCACGGCACCAACATTCCGCCGCGCGAAACATCGACGGTGCTACACACTTCGGTCTTCTGGCCGAAGGGAGTTGTCCAGCGGAGTCGCGCAGGCAGACGGAGCTGGACGCGATGATGCTCGCGCCGGTCCACAACTCAACACGATAGCGGCTCTAGTACGTCGATAACTCAAAGCAGATGAGTACGTTGCACAATCCGGCAACGTTCCGTACTAGGACAGAATTTCAGCACTTTCGGATTGCTTCCCGTCTCGGCGCGGTGTACCGTTTGGCATAATTTCGTCGCATTCGTCGTTGGTGGTCGAAAGCGCGATCGGGGAGTCGTGTATGGCTGATGGATCGGAACGGCGCGTAGCCCGGCGATTTACCATGAGTCTGCCGCTCCGCGTGCTCCCTCGCGAAGCGCGTAGCAGTGAACTTCGCACGCAGACGCGCGACGTCAGCTATCAGGGACTCTACTTCCTCGCCGAAGCTCAATTCGAAGTCGGCACTGAGATCGAATTCGTCCTCACCTTGCCGAAGCAAATTGCCCAAAGCACTGAAGTTGATATCCGTTGTCGCGGCCAAATCGTGCGCGTCGAATCCAACCCCGATGGTCACGTCGGCGTCGCCGCAAAGATCGAACGCTATGAGTTCCTGCCTGCGACGGCGTCTGCTGCTTGACGCTTTGCGGTTCTGGCCTGAACTGATTTTTCCTGAAACCACCTTTTGCTCGTTATAACATCCAATCTTTAGGGCTTGCGTTGCGCGTTCTTCATTTTAGCGCGCTGACTAACTTTCATCTCGACCGGGAGCCGCGACATGTACCACTACGATCCCTCTATCGCACTCGAAGAACTCAACGAAGAAGCGGTGCTGCCGCATCCCGTGAAGCTGCGCGACATGATCATGCGCATCAAACTCGCGCCCAACGAAGCGCAGTCGATGAATCAGGAATTTCAGGACTACCTCACCCGCTTCGGCGAAATTCAGAAAGTCGCCCGCACGATGCTCGAAAAACTCTCCACTGGAGCCCGCAAATCCGCGTGACCATTCAGCTCGCCTTTGCCGCCCAGCAACAACGCGCGATTTCTTCATCCTCTGCTGCACTGCTAGACTAATTCGAATGCGCCGAAACACCCTTCTGATCGACGCCGACGACACCCTCTGGGAAAACAACGTCTTCTTCGAAAAATTGATCGAAGACTTCATCACGCTCGTTGAATCTTGTGGCTTCACACGCGCGTACATTCGCCACATCCTCAACGAAACCGAGCGCAAGAATATCCGCCAGTATGGCTACGGCGTGCGCAGCTTCGGCCGCTCGCTCGAAGAAACCTATCTCAAGCTCGCCGAACACAAAGCGGAACGCGCCACGCTCGCCCAAATTCACGACCGTGTCGTCGAACTCGAGCGCACGCCGCCAAAAATTCTCGATGGTGTGCCCGAAACACTCGCGTTTCTTACCGAGAGGCACCGCCTGATTTTATTCACCAAAGGCGAGCCGGCGGAGCAAGCCGCGAAAGTGGAGCGTTCGGGTCTGCAGGGATTCTTCGAGTTCATCGAAATCGTCAGCGAAAAGGATCCCGAGACCTATAACCTGCTCGTCCACAAACACAAAATCGTCAAGAATCACGCCTGGATGATCGGCAACAGCCCGCGCAGCGACATCAATCCGGCAATGAAGATCGGCCTCAACGCCGTCTACATCCCGCATCAGCACACTTGGCAGCTTGAGCACGAGCCCGTCCTTGCCGGTGTCGGGAAATTGGTGATTTTGCCGTCGTTCCGTGAACTTCGCGGCCACTTCTAGCGCCGATTAACGCGCACTCGCATCTTCCAATTTGGCCGTTGTGTGCGACCCATTTCTCCCGGAAACTTCGCAGTCTAGGAGCACCCTCATGGCTACAACTCCCATCGCTACAACTCCCGACCACCGCCCAGCCCCACGCACCGACTGGCGCGAGCACTGGTTCGAAAACGAAGAAGCGATCTACCTCAACCTCGCCGGCCAGAGCCCGATGCCGAAGGTCTCATTCCGTGCGGTGCAAGCTTCGCTCGAGTGGAAAAAATTTCCGCAGCGCATTCCCGACACCGCGTTCTTCGACGTCCCGAATCGCATTCGCACATCGATCGCGAAACTAATCAACGCTCAGCCGAATGATATCGCTCTCACCACCGGCGCAAGCTCCGGCATGTCGGGCATAGCGTATGGTCTGTCGTGGAAACCGGGCGACGAGGTCATCACCGCCACCGGCGAGTTCCCGCTCCAATACGCCACGTGGAAGCCGATGGAAGAGCGCGAAGGCATCGTGCTCAAGATTGTCGCGCCGCGCGACAAATTCCTCGACGCCGACGACATCATCGCCGCGATGACGCCACGCACGCGCGTCGTTTCGCTCAGCCTCGTCCGCTTCGACAATGGCGTTCTCATCGATGCCGCGCGCATCGGCGCCGCCTGTCACGCGCAAGGCGCGCTCTTCGTTGTTGACGCCAGCCAGGGCTGCGGCGCCGTTCCCATCGACGTCAACGTGATGAACGCCGATTTCCTCGTCTCCGCGGGCTACAAATTTTTGCTGGGCCCGTTCGGGACCGGCTTCTGCTGGGGTCGCCCCGAAGTCGTCGCCAGCCTTCGTCCCGGCCCGTTTTACTGGATGGCCGCGCAAGGCATGGATCACGGCTTCTCCGCGATGAGCTTCGCCGATCCGAAGCCGGCCGCCGGCGCGAAGCGTTGGGATGCCGCCGAAACCGCGAACTATTTCAATCACGCCGCGCTCGACGCGAGCCTCGACTTCGTTTTGCAGACCGGGCCCGCAACGGCGCTCGCTCACTGTCACAATCTCATCGAGCAGCTTTTCGATCGCCTGCCGAAAGATCGCTGTATCCCCGCGAGCCCGCTCGATCGCGCGCGTCGCGGCCCTTACGCATGCTTCGCCGCACGCACGCCCGAAAAAACCGTCGCACTTTACGACAAGCTGCGCAAAGAAAATGTGATCGTCAGCTTGCGCGAGGGCAACGTCCGCGTCTCGCCGTATCTATTCAACACCGAGCGCGACATCGATCGCCTCATCTCCGCGATCACCACGTGAGCGCAAACTCAGAAAACTGGCCGAAAATCGCAGTCGTTGGCGCCGGCGCCGTCGGCGGATATTTCGGCGGCATGCTCGCCCGCGCCGGAGCGCCAGTCGTCCTGATCGGCCGCGCTCCGTTCGCCGCCGCCGTCAACGCTAACGGCCTCCTGCTCGACACGCTCACGTTTAAAGAACGTGTCCGCGCCCAGGCCTCCGATAAGCTCGAAGCCGTACGCGGCGCCGAAGTCGTCCTCTTCTGCGTGAAAACGATTGACAACGCCGCCACCGCAAAAACGATCGCGCCGCTCCTCGCGCCCAACGCAATTGTTGTCTGCATGCAGAACGGCGTCGACAACGCCGACCAACTCCGCGCTGCCGCCGGAATCGACGCCATCAGCGCCGTTGTCTATATCGGCGCATTTGTCCCCGAACCCGGCGCCGTCAAGCACGGCGGCCGCGGAGATCTGGTCGTCGGCCCGCGCAATGCACGCACCGAAAAAATCTCCGCGCTCTTCGAACGCGCCCACGTCCCCTGCCGCATCTCCGACAACATCGAAGGCGAACTCTGGACCAAGCTGACTTGGAATTGCGCCCTCAACGCCATCTCCGCGCTCGGCCATGCCCGCTACGGCGAAATCGCCGCCAGCCCCGACGCAAAAAAAATCGTCGCCAATCTCGTCACCGAATTCCTCGCGGTCGCCCGCGCCGCCAAAGTCCATCTTCCCGATTTCGATGATCCGCAAAACGCCATCAACGGCGCCTACAAAGTCGCCGAAACGCTCTCGTCGGTCTACTCTTCAACAGCCCAGGATCTCCAACGCGGCAAACGCACCGAGATCGATTCCCTCAACGGCTACATTGCCCGCCGCGGCGCCGAACTCGGCGTCCCCACCCCCGTCAACCAAGCCCTCGCCACCCTCGTAAAACTCGCCGAATCCCAATCGTAGCTTGGTGGGTCGCGGCTTCAGCCGCGACAAATCGTCACCAAAAATGAAAATGGGGGCTTCAGCCCCCCGCCATCTTCGCAGTTATCGTTACTTCGTTACCTCATGGTTTCCCTACTTCGCCTTACTCCTTCGGCGGAATGTGAAACGGAATGTGCGCAATCACCTCAACCTCAATCACCTCTCCCGCCTTCGTCGCCGGCCGAAATTTCCACTGCGCCAGCGCATTCTTCGCATTCTCATCCAACAAATCATCGACTCCGCGCACCACCTGAATCTTCCCCACCGATCCTTCTTTATCGATCACTCCATACAACACAACTTCGCCCTCAACCCGCTCCGCCACCAGCGTCGGCGGATATTTCGGATCCACTTTTCGCAGCGGCACCGGCGAAGACAAATCCGTCGCCGTAATGTGCGGCCTCTCCTGATTCAGCTCCGCAAAATTTAAAATCCAGCTACCCGTCGCGCTGCTCAAGTTCGGCATATTCACGTTCATCGTATAAACGCGCTTGCCCACAAAAACTTGCTCCGGCTTCGCGCCCGGCGGCAGTGCCTTGAAATCCGGCGGCCCAACCCGCATCGGGTCATCGCTCACGCCCGGCTCTTGCGGTCGCGCCGACAGCGATCGCATCGATCCTACACGCGTTCCCGCGCCCAATCCCGAAATCCCGCTCTTCGCCGGCGGATTCCCTCCGCTGATGCTCACGCCCACCGGGCTCTTCCCCCCACCACCCGTATTCGGATCGACCGCGCCGCCCTTCTTCCCCGCGTCTGGTGAAATCGCAACCTTCGCCGCCAAATTTCCCGCTGGCGGAGCGGGCGGCGCAGCCGGCCCCGGCGTCGCCGACAAGGCAATCAGCGTCTGCGCGCTCGCTCCCCCCGCGGCCGACGAAGTCATCTCCGGCGCAGGCGCAGCAACCTCACCGGCCTGCTCTCGCTTCGCCACCCGCGGAGCCACTCCCGCGTTGATCTCCAGCTTCGGCCGCACCGGACCATTCTCCGTCGCCGGAATATTCAAATCCGATGCCATCTGTTGCTGCTCCATCACCGGCGCGTCTTCCGGCGGAGCCACCTTCACCAGCTTCACCTTTCGCTGATTCGGATGCAGCTGCTTCAGCGCATCCTCGCTGATCGTAATCTTCGGCTTCGCCGGCCCCGTCGTCGCCGCAAGCTCCACCATGTTCGGCATCTCCGGCAGCAACTTCGGCGCTACCATCGGCGCCTTCGGATTCACCAGCGTCTGCTTTAGATGATTCGGCTTCACCGGATCGGTGTAAATCCGCTGCCGCGGATGAAACGCATCCGCTCCCGGCTGCGGCGCAGGATCGACCGGCGCCGCTTTCGCCAAAGTTTTCGCGCGCGCCTTCGGAATCTCCAGCAGCGGCAAATCCTGAATCGGCCCCGACCACGTCAGCTGAAAATTATCCAACCCCGAAACTTTCTTCGGCTCCATCACGCCCTTCGGGAACGGCATCGCCAAAAACGCCACGTGCCACAACAACGCCGCCACAACCGCCCGCCGCGGCCACCGCGATTCAATCCAGCAATCCTTAAAAAATCCCCCGCTGAAAAATCCTTTCACTCCATCGCGCGCCAAAACCGCCCGAACACTGCTCCCCACTCCCTGATGAAAATCACCCCAGGCCACATCGAGCCGCGGTCCCTCGGACCCCGCAGGCAGACGCGGCGCCACCAGCGGCACCGCCGTCGGTGCCTGACCGAGAAGATTGAGTGCGCCATTGAGATGGCTCGACGTCATTGACAAATCACAATCCTGTTTCGGGCGCTGCGGCGCCTGAGCGCTTGCGGGGCTGGTGGAAGCTGCGCCGTGATGGATTCTCTAAGGTTGCTGGAATGGCCCCTCGTGGGTCAACTCGATCCGCTCTGCCGAACGCGAGTTCAGCACGTCAATCGCTTGGCAATTGTATGCCGGGTTTGGAGATCGTGCCGTCTCTTCGGTTTGCCGACTGATCCTGGTCTGTATCACGAACCGGTCGTTAGGGAGCGAAGAAGGTGAGCGAGGCGTCGCCTTGTTCCAGGCGGCGGACTGTAGTGAGACCGGAGACGGAGGGGAGGTCGAAGGATCGGCGGTGCTCGACGGCTATGCGCGACTCGGAGTGAAAGAGGGGCGACTTCGCGACGGCTTCCAGCACCTGCGCATACTGCGCAGCATCCGAATACGGCGGATCGATATAGGCGAGGTCGAACTTGCCGCCGTTCTTCGACGCCAATTTATCCAGCGCGCGAACCGCGTCCAGCGCGAGCACCGATACACCGGTCCGAATCCCAAGCGACGCCAGATTCTGCTTGATCAGCGCCGCCGCCGGCTGGTGGCTCTCGATGAAGACGGCTTCAGCGGCCCCGCGGCTCAGTGCTTCGATGCCGATCGCGCCTGTCCCGGCGAAAACATCGAGAAAACGCGAGCCCACAATCAGCGGCGCCAGCACATTGAAAAGCGTTTCGCGCAGCCGGTCGCTGGTGGGACGCAGCGCAAGTCCTTTCAGAGATTTCAGTTGACGCGATCGAAATTGGCCGGCAATGACGCGCATAAGTTAGAAATTATCCAATTCGTGCAAGGTGATACCGCCGCTGCCACTCCGCCGGCAATCGCCGCAACAATCGATCGAGTTCGCTGGGTTGCGTGCCTGTTGGCGTGACAAGTTGCGACTTGTCGCTCTGTCTCACGCCGTCAGCCCCTTTCGGATCTCCCAATGCAGGCGCACTCGGCGACGCCGCTTCCACCAGCGCGAACGCTTCTTGCCGCGCCAGATCGAGCACTGCGCGGTCGCGCATCGGATTCGCGATCTGAAATCCGAGGGAGCCCGATTGCCGCGTGCCAAAAAATTCGCCCGGCCCGCGCAATTCGAGGTCGGTCTCGGCAATCTCAAATCCGTTCGACGTGCGAACCATGGCTTCCAATCGTGCTTTCGCTTCTTCCGTCATTCGCGTCGGCCCGACCAGCACGCAATGCGACTTCGCCGCACCCCGCCCAATCCGCCCACGGAGCTGGTGCAGCTGCGACAAGCCGAATCGCTCGGCATGTTCGATGACCATGACCGAGGCGTTGGGTACGTCCACACCGACCTCGACGACCGTCGTCGAGACCAGGATGTTCACTTCGTTCTTCCTAAATCGCTGCATGACGTCGTCTTTTTCTTCGCTTGATAGTCGCCCGTGCAACAACCCCAGTTTAAATTTTGGAAAAACTTCATGTCCAAGCCGCTCAAACTCCTCCATCGCGGCCTTCAGTTCTAGCTTCGACTCCTCGATCACCGGGTACACGATGTACGCCTGATGCCCCGCTTCAACCTCGCGCTTGATGCCGTTCCAGACCCCGGCCAGGTGCGGCTCGCTCGTCAGGTGGGTTTCGATCGGCGTTCGCCCCGGCGGGAGTTCATCAAGCACGCTCACATCAAGATCGCCGTACAACGTCAGCGAAAGCGTCCGCGGAATCGGCGTCGCCGTCAGCACCAGCACGTGCGGCGCGTGACCGTGCGTTGCTGCCTTGTCCATCAAGCGTTTGCGTTGCAGGACGCCAAAGCGGTGCTGTTCGTCGATCGCGACAAATCCGAGCCGCGCGAACTCGACGTTGTCTTCAATGAGCGCGTGCGTGCCCACCGCGAGATGCGCCTCGCCGCTCTTGATGTGTTCCAGCGCGGCGGCTTTGTCTTTCCACTTCATCCCGCTGATGACCAGCTCGACCTTGTGCCCCGCAGGTTCGAGAATGCGCCGCGCCGAAAGATAGTGCTGCACCGCAAGAATTTCTGTCGGCGCCATTAACGCCGCCTGGCAGCCGTTCGCGATCGCGATCACCGCAGCCTGGAGCGCCACAATCGTCTTTCCGCTGCCGACGTCGCCTTGTAGCAGGCGATTCATCGGCGACGACTTCTCTAGGTCCGAAGCAATTTCGCCAAGAACACGCTTCTGTGCCGCCGTCGGCTTGAACGGCAAAATTTTCTTGATCGCTTCGCGTACATTGTCATCGCGCAGTTTGAACGCGATCGCGTTTTCCTTCCGCGCCGCCCGCCGGTCCATTGCCAGGCTGAGCTGGTACAAAAAGAATTCCTCAAAAATCAGCCGCCGCTGCGCCGGCGAAGCGTACGCATTCAGCGCATCGACGGATTCTCCCTGTGGCGGAAAATGCGTGTGCGCAATCGACTGCGCTCGCGACGGAAATTTCAGTCGCGCCTGCAACGCCGCCGGCAAAATTTCCGGCACGCGCAACTCCACCGTTTGCAGCGCCGTGTAAATCGCCTTCCGGATCGATCGCGATCCAAACGTTCCAATCGCCTCGTAAATCGGAACGATCCGACCCACCTCGGTCGAATCGTTTTCATCCGCACCCAGCATTTCCATCTGCGGATTGACCATCTCCAGCCGCGCCGGCCGCATCTTGTCCACGTTCACGGTCCCATGCAGTACCAGCCACTGCCCCGCCTTTAACCGCCCATCGAGATACCCGCCGTGAAAAAATTTGCACGGCAGCAGCCCTCCCGTTTCATCCTGCACCAGCAGGTGGTAGATCGCGTTGTACGCGTGCTTGTTCGGAATCGCCTGCCCGCTCATCACCTTCGCGCGAATTGTGTACACACCATTCGGCTGGATGTCCTTCACGCTGGAAAAATGAATGCGGTCCTCGTAGCGAAACGGCAGGTAGAGCAGCAAATCTTCAACGGTGTGAATCCCGCGCTTGGCGAGCAACTCCGCGCGCTGCGGGCCCACACCCTTGATCATGCGGACTTCGGTACCAAGCGTGAGTGAAGGCATTCGGCGAGACGCGGCAGCAGTCGACATGGTCGCGTATTCATTCTATTTCTATTCGCCCTTCCGTGAGAAGCGACGCCGCTCGAACCAGACTGCGGCCAATGCGATAGCCGAACAGTACGAGTCGCAGAGCGCGAGTCCCGCATGCTCCAGTAGAAACGTTCCGTTTCATCTCCGACGTGCGTCAAATGGAGGCGTGGTATAGAGTTGCGGCTGGCGCCGAAACGTTTTTTAGCAGTTCCATTGGACCTCGCGGAGGCGAAATTGGACAGCGGCAGGCTGAGCGGGCGAGACAAGCGGGCGCTAATTTTGTGGGTGCTCGCCGGAATTATCGGCGCGTGGTTCGCCCACCATTATTATTTCCGCGCGTTCCCTGAGGCGTCCGTGGATTTCCGCGTGTCGCGCGGCGAAGCGCTGAAGCGCGCGCAGGATTTCATGGTTTCGATGGGCCAGGACATCGGCGGTTACCAGTCCTCCATCATTTTTGACGTCGACGAGAACGCTAAAACTTATCTCGAACGCCAGATCGGTTTGCAGCGAGCGAACCAGCTCATGTCCTCGCAGCTCGACATCTGGTATTGGGACGTTCGATTTTTCAAGCCGCAACAGGAAGAAGAATACGGCGTTCGCGTCAGCCCAGCGGGAAATGTCGTCGGCTTCGGCCACACGATCAAAGAAGCGCAAGCGGGCGCCTCGCTGGAACGCGCCGACGCAAAGGCGAAAGCTCAAAATTATCTGGGCGGAAAACTCGGCGTCGATCTGAACGGCTGGAATTTTCTGCCGGAAGAAGCGAACTCCGACAAGCGGCCGAATCGTCTCGATTGGTCCTTCACCTGGGAGAAAAAAGATTTTCGCGCGGTCGATGCGCCATATCGCTTGCACGTCGAGGTGCAAGGCGCAGATATCGGCGGCAGCAATGAATTTTTGAAAGTGCCCGAAGCTTGGAAGCGCGATTTTGCAAAATTACGCTCGGGCAACGACACGCTGGCCGCCGTTTTCACGATTCCTTATATTCTGATTCTCGCAATCGCCGTTCGTCTCGGAATTATTCTCACGCGGCAAGGACGCACGTCGTGGCGCGGCGCGCTGATCGTCACTGGTGCCGCGGCATTGCTGCTTTTCCTGCAAAACCTGAATGGTTGGCCGCTCTGGAACGCGAGCTATGACACGAATAGTGCCTATAGCAGCTTCATCGCGCTGAAAATCGGCTCCGCGCTGCTGATTTCGATCGTCACCGCCATTACGATTCTCGTGCTTCCCGCAGCGGAGCCACTGTATCGCGAATCGCAGCCAAAGCAGCTTCAACTTGGAAAAGTGCTGACGTTGCGCGGCCTGCGCTCGAAAGAATTTTTCTCCGCCGCAGTTGTTGGTTTGTCGTTTGCTGCTGCGCACATCGGTTATGTCGTTTTGTTTTATGTGATCGCGACGCGATTTGGGGCCTGGGCTCCGCAGGAACTGAATTACGAAGAATCGGTGAACACGCTGTTCCCGTGGATTTCGGGCGCAGCGATCGGACTGCTTGCATCGACAAATGAAGAATTCACCTTCCGCCTATTCGCAATTCCTTTTTTCAACCGGCTGACGAAATCGAAATGGATCGCCGTCATTGTTCCCGCATTTTTGTGGGGCTTCCTGCACAGCAACTATCCGCAAGAACCCGCCTACATTCGCGGAATCGAAATTGGAATCATCGGAGTCATTGCCGGCCTCGTGATGTTGCGCTGGGGCATCATGGCGACCCTGATCTGGCATTACACGGTCGATGCGTCTCTCGTTGGACTGTTCCTGATTCGCTCGAATAGCGTCTACTTCAAAATTTCCGGCGCCGCAGTGGCAGCGGCTGCCGCGGCGCCGCTTGTGATTTCGGGTATTTCGTATCTCGTTCGTGGACGCTTTGAGCCCGACGAAGACCTCCTAAACGAATCCGCTCCTGTGCCGCTAGTCAGCACAGCGACAGTTCGGGCTGAAGTTGCAGCGGTAAAGCGACGGCACTATGCCGCCTTGGCACCAGCCATGCTTGGCGTACTAGGGCTCTGCTTCGTTGCAGGCGCGATTCTGATATGGAAAGTAAAGCCGGCGTCGATTGGCGACTATCTGAAACTCACCATCAATGCCCGGGAAGCGCGTTTCCGCGCTGACGAAATCCTGCGTGCGCGCAACGTGAATCCCGCGACGTTTATTCACAACACCCAGTTCGTCGATGTAACGAGCTCTCTGGTGAACGAATTCCTGCGCGAACGCGGCGGCGTCGATTTCGTGAATAACATCTATGCGACCCAAGTGCCGGGCGCGCTGTGGCGCGTGCGTTATTTCCGCGACGGACAACCCGAAGAATACGCAATCATCCTCAAGCCCGACGGCTCGCTGCACTCCATCCATCACACGCTCGCCGAAGCGATGCCGGGAGCTTCGCTCACCAAAGACGAAGCGGTCGCGGTAGGCGAGAAATTCCTGCGCGACGAAAAGAAGATCGACCTGAGCCAGTGGTCGCTCGTCGAATCGAAATCCGACAAACGGCCGAAGCGAATCGATCACGAATTAACGTGGCAGGCGAAAACGCCGCTGGACCAGAGCACAGGCAGCGCCGCGACGCGCGACGACCACGCCTATGCCCGCATGGAGTTGCTGGTGATGGGCGACGAAGTCACAAACTATCGCACATACATCAAGATTCCCGACGAGTGGAGCCGCCAGCGAGAGGAGCTCACGATTTCGCGAACAATGCTGGGCATCG
>JAFAZL010000373.1 GCA_019239815.1 Acidobacteriota bacterium | reverse complement strand
CGTGCCCATCACGACGCCGGCCGCGGTTTGCTGGCCGGTCATCGTCTGCCCGTCCACGCCGGGCGTTTCTTTCGGCGACAGCTTTGCCAAACCAAAATCGAGAATCTTTACGCGTCCGTCGCGACAGATGTAGAGGTTGTCGGGTTTCAGGTCGCGGTGAACGATGCCTTTGTCGTGTGCAGCCGCTAAGCCGTTGGCGATTTGCACGGCGTACTCGACCGCTTTGCGTTGCGGAATCGGGCCTTTTTCTAGAATTGCGCGCAAGCTTTCGCCCTCGAGCAATTCCGAAACGAGATACGGCGCCCCTTCGCGCGTTCCGACGTCATAGATGGCGAGAATGTTGGGATGATTCAGCGCGGCGACGGCGTGCGATTCTTGCTCGAAGCGCCGCAATCGCTCGGCGTCCTGTGCGAACGACTCCGGCAGAATCTTGATCGCCACTTCGCGCCCAAGCCGCGAATCGCGGGCGCGATACACTTCACCCATTCCACCCGCACCGATTTGCGACTGGATTTCATACGGCCCAAGTTTTGTACCCGCCGGGATGGGCATAGAGTGCCGCGATTATACGCACCGCCACTCCAAAGTCCAACGCACCCTATTGATACCAGCTTGTCAGGAGACGGCGGAGCAATGCAGCACAAGCCGCACACATAAGTGAGCCGCGTACAAGCTAGCCTGTGATTTCGACCGGAGCGAGCCGACGCCTTTTCTTCGCGTTCGCTCTTGCGAACGCGTCGGCTCGCGGAGCGGAGAAATCTCTCTTCGATCAATACGACGACTACGACACGGTCCTTGACGCCAACCCGCGAATCAAAGACCATGCCCGGATGCAAATTTCAAATTCCTTGCTCAATCGCTTTCTATTTCTCTGTCTCGTAGCGATCTTTTTCCTCGCCACGGACGCCGTAGCACAAACCAAACGCCATTTGGGTCCCGACGACTTTTACCGCATGCGCGAAGTCAGCAACCCGCAAATTTCACCCGACGGCAAATGGATCGCGTACACCGTCACCACGATGAATCGCGAACTTGACCGCCTCGAAACGCAAATCTGGACCGTCGATTGGGATGGCACGCAGAGCCTGCAAATGACCTACGGTTCAGAATCCGCTTCGTCGCCGAAATGGAGTCCCGACGGAAAATATCTGTCATTTCTCTCATCGCACAAAGACGAGAAGGGCGAAGGCAAGACGCAAATTTGGCTGCTCGACCGACGCGGCGGCGAAGCGCAGCCTCTCACCGACGTGAAGCGCGACATCGAGAGCTATAGCTGGTCGCCGGACGGAAAAAAGATCGCGCTGCAACTGAGCGGCGACGAAGAGTTGTCAGCCGACGCGGACAAAGACAAGAAAACGAAGAAAGCGCCAAAGCCGATCGTGATCGACCGCTACCAGTTTAAGCAGGACATCGAAGGCTATCTCACCGATGCGTCACGGAGTCAGATTTCGATTTTTGACGTTGCCGAAAAGAAGCTCGAGCCGCTCACCAGCGACCGTCGCTACGACGATCAGGATGCGACCTGGTCGCCCGACAGCACGAAGATCGCTTTTGTCAGCGATCGCACCAGCGATCCCGACCAGACCGCGATCGACGAAATTTACGTCGTTGATGCGAAGGCCGGAGCCACGCCGCAGAGAATCGCGTCCTTTAATTCTCCGAGCGGCCAGCGCATTCGCTGGAGTCCCGATGGTAAGTCGATTCTGTATCTCGAAGGCCTTGAGTTGAAGTACAGCGCGTACAGTCAGAATTCATTGCATATCGTTTCGTCTTCAGGCGGCACGCCAAAAACTCTAGCCGAAAAGCTCGACCGCGGCATCATCGCGCCGGAATTCACCGAAGACGGCAAGGCGATCACATTTACTTTTGACGACGATCGCAAGGTCTTCGTCGGTCGTGTCTCGGTCAACGACGGAGAAGTGGAACGCCTCACACACGGCGATGCCGTCATCGAGCAGCGAAGCTCCGCTGCCGGTCACACGGTCGTGACCGCAACAAGCGACACGACGCCGCCAGAAGTTTTCGCGCTCGAATCCGGCAAACTGCGTAAGCTCTCCTCGCAGAACGATGCCTGGATAAGCGAAATTCAACTTGGCTCTGTGGAAGATTTCTCCGCGAAGGCGAAGGACGGCAACGAAGTCCACGGCTTGATGACTAAACCGCCGGACTATCAGCCCGGCAAAAAATATCCGATGCTGCTCTGGATTCACGGCGGTCCCGACATGCAGGACGATCATGGGCTGCCGTTCAATTTGTATCCGTTACAGGTCGAGCGTCAGATGTTCGCCGCGCAAGGCTACGTTGTGCTCGCCGTGAACTATCGCGGCGGCAGTGGCCGCGGAGCGGCCTATACGAAAGCCATCGCGGCGGACTGGGGCCAAAAAGAAGTTTTGGATGTAACCGCGGCCGTTGATTACGCAATTTCAAGCGGCGTGGCCGATCCAAACAAACTTGGCGTCGGTGGCTGGAGTTACGGCGGAATGATGACCGACTTCACGATCGCGTCCGACACGCGCTTCAAGGTTGCGATGGCCGGCGCAGGTATCGGCAACGAACTCGGCATGTACGGCAGCGATCAGTACATCCGCCAGTACAACAACGAAATCGGTCCGCCATGGAAAAATCTCGATACGTGGATCAAGATTTCGTATCCCTTCTACCACGCGGATCGGATCAAGACCCCGACGCTATTCATGGTCGGCCGCGCCGACTTCAATGTGCCGCTCGTCGGCACCGAGCAGATGTATCAGTCGTTGCGCACGCTCGGGATCCCAACTCAGCTCGTAATTTATCCGGATCAATTTCATATTTTCACGCGACCCAGCTACATCCACGACCGCATGGAGCGCTACCTCGCGTGGTGGGACAAATATCTGAAGCAGTGAGCAAGACCCTTCAAGTTGAAGGAATCGGCTGCCTCTCTGCGCTTGCCACCGCGAAAACTTCAGTGAAATGAGAACGAAATCGCTTTAAAAAAACCAAAACGGCCGAGTTTCGCATGAGCGATACTCGGCCGTTGGGTGATGTTTCGATTTTTTGTTCTGTCGTCTCCATGGGCCTTGGAGTAAGCCAGGTTTCTACTTATGAGGATGAACGTTGGCGTATTCGGCTGCGTCCGCCAACTCATGGTCGGCCGCCACTAGATGTGTAAGTGCCCTTTCGTCATGCCCTCCCAATTCCTCGTGATTGTCGGTCTTGGCCAATTCAGCTTCTTGGAACGCTTGGACGATGTGATGTTGGGCGGAAGCCAAGTGTGGGTGCTTGTGTGGGTCGATGCTTTCCACAGGCTTTTGGGCAACTGCTACGCCAGCCAAAGTGAGTAAAGTTGCAAGGGCACTCGCTCTCAGGAGCTTCGTATTCATTTGGGACATTCCTTTCGAGTGTAAGAACACTTTATGAAGTAGTCGGCGAGAGTCGCTCCGTCGGCCAAATGCCGAGCCCTGCCGCGTGTGCAAAAAACGATAGCGAGGTGATACGGCATTTGCAACCCATGATTCACTACTGTTTCCGCGCTGCTGATAGCGCTGCGTCAAAGGCAAATGCATGGTCGAAACTCGCCTGGCGCAGCGTAGCGACTTCATTTTCGGTGAGGCGCATGCGTCGCGCGTTCTCGTATTCGCCTTGCAAAGTGGTGTGAAACATCGCAGGATCGTCGGTCGAAAGCACGATTGGAATTCCGTGGCGCAACAGTTTCGGCATCGGATGATCTTCGATCCGCGGGTTCTTTTTTTGAAGCAGCCTTGCCAGCGCTCCGGTACAGATGTTTCCTGCGGGACAGACTTCCAATGGAATACGGCGTTCGGCGAGGAAATCCATCAGCGCCGGATCATGGGTAGCGGCGATGCCGTGGCCGATGCGTTCGACGCCGAGCAATTCCACTGCTTCGCGGATTTTTTCGGGGCCGCCAACTTCGCCTGCATGCATCAGCCGATGCAGCCCGAGTGCGGCGGCTTTGTCGTAGACGCCGCGAAACTCCTTTGTATCGACGGAGAGTTCGTCGCCGCCGATGCCGAACGCGACGATCGATTTGGCTTTGTCTTGAGATCGGCCCGCCGCGTTCACAACTTCCATCGCAGCGCCTGGGCCGAATTGACGGACTGCGTCAAAAATAAATTTGACCTGCAAGCCGCGCTTCGAGAAGGACGCCACAGCCGCGAGCATCGCCTCAAAGTTTGCTTCGGGGCGTTGCTTGCGCAGAATCATCACGCCGACGGAGAGCGTGATTTCTGCGTAGACAACGTGCTGCGTTAAGAGGTGCTCGCCGAGATCGTTCAGGATCAGCGCGTAGTCTTGAGGGTCGCGGAGAAACGAGGTCACCCACTTGAAGGCTTCGAGGAAACCGGTGAAATCCTTGTAGGCGTACTTCTCGCGGACTTCAGCCTCGGTGAAGACGACGCCGTGGCGTCGGGTCAACGCGCAAACGGTTGCAGGCTGGATCGAACCTTCCAGGTGAAGGTGAAGTTCCGCAAAGCTGGCTGAGTCGTTGGAGCTTGCGCTACAGGCAGCTGGTTCGCTCTTTGGAGACGTGACCCGAATTCCTTTCGTCGTTCAAATTTTCGTCGCTGCTTGGCGTCTAATGCTGTGTCTGCGGCACTGCAGGTTTGCCGGCGTTGGTCCATGCGGTCAGCCAATAGGAGCCGACGTCGGTCGATGCTTCCGAAAGCTGACGAATCAATGTGGCGGCGGTCAAATTATAAAAATGATCAAAATATTCATCGTTGTATGACTTGGTGTTGGCGCGTGCGCTTCGGTCTGCGAGAAGGATCGTTTCGAGAGCGGAGTGTGCACTCAAACACGATTCAAATGCGTGGTCGGTCGGATCCGCGATGAAGGAAGCGTCATTCGGCCGAATTGGAAAAAATGACGAGAAGCGATCGATCAGCACCGTGCCGAATCGATCGTTGACGCCGTTCTGCAGCGTCAGGTGGCCGTCGAAATTTTCGGTGGTGTTGAATGGATCGTGCGCCTCGGCGACGTAACCGGCGAGAGTTGCGGCATTCTGTTTCACTTCGTCCCAGTGGCCCTGCTGGAAGGACGTCGTCAGTTTTGCGCTGTAGACGCCGATCTGCCACGGCAGCAGGCCGGTCTGTTCGAGTTTCGATTTGCTGTACTTGCTGACGGCAGCCTTGTAGACGCGAGGGAGCGTCGTGTACGGGAAACGGCCGTAGCGATCGAGGTAGATAAAGTGATTGTGCCTCTCGGCGGGCGTCTTGGCTTCTGCATCCAGCGGATCGGTGACGTGGAGCGCAAGATAAGAGCGATTTTCGTCGAAGAAAGGACGCAGGTCAGGCGGCAGAGTATCGACCGCTTTGCCGATGATGATGCGCTGCGCGCTGGCGCCCCATGCGATGGTGTCGCACGGTACGAGCGCTGCGATGAGTGCCACGGTGATGCCGAACAGGAGTGCGATTACGGCGACAGCGAAGTTCGAGTGAAGCTGTTGGAAGCGAGATTCGCCTTCGCTACGATCGCTCTTTGCGGACGCAGGGATGCAGGTGGATTTTGTTTCCGTCGCTGCATTCGAGTTCGATCTGCGGAAGTGCCGCAACATCGCTCAATCCCTCTAGGCCTGATTTGCGGCGCGCAGTGTGCTCTTCTTGCGGCCGTAGTTGTAGTAGAACACGAGACCGATGGCCAGCCATACAAAGAAGCGAATCCAGTTCATGATCGGAAGGCCGGCCATGAGGAGAAGGCAGGTTGCGATCGTGATGATCGGCGCAAGCGGTCCGCCTGGAGCGCGGAAGGCGCGCTTTCGATTCGGTTCGCGGTAGCGAAGGATTAAAACGCCCGCGGCCACGAGCGCGAAGGCGAATAGCGTGCCGATGTTCGCAAGATCGCCGAGTGTGCCGATGTCGAGCAGGCCTGCGGGAATTCCAACGACGAAGCCTGCCATCCATGTCGAGAAATCGGGAGTGCAGAATTTGGGATGCACGCGCGAAAAGATGCGCGGGAGCAGGCCGTCGCGCGACATCGCGAACCAGACACGCGCCTGGCCGAGTTGAAAAACGAGGAGGGAAGAGATCATGCCCATGAGCGCGCCGATGAGAACGACGAGGCGCACGCTGGTGACATGCATTTTCTTGAGCGTATTTACGACCGGGGCCGCGTCGTCCACCAAGCTCTGCCATGGCACGAGGCCGGTGAGGACGACGACTACACCGATGTAGAGGAGGGTGCAGATAACGAGTGTCGCGATGATGCCGATAGGGACATCGCGCTGGGGATTTTTGCATTCCTCGGCGGCGGTGGAGACGGAATCGAATCCGATGTAGGTGAAGAAGACGATGGAGCCGCCGGTGAGAATTCCGGACCAGCCGTTAGGAGCGAAGGGATGCCAGTTCGCGGGGTGAATGAAGCGCGACGCGAAGCCGATGAAAACGAGGATAGCGATGATTTTCACCAGCACCATGATGTTGTTGGTCTCGGCGGATTCGCGGATTCCGCGGACGAGAATCACGGTGAGAATCATCACGATGATGAATGCTGGCCAATTGAAACCGAAGTGCCAGCCGGGTGAGTAGAGCATGTTGCCTGCAAGGTCGGTGAGGCCGCCAGGCAAGTAAGCCGGAGTGATCCATCTCAAGTTGGGATGAATGCCGAACCAGTCGAGCAAGTCGACGACGTGGGCGGAGAAGCCAACGCTGACGGCCATGTTGCTGACGGCGTATTCGAGGATAAGGTCCCAGCCGATGATCCAGGCGACGAGTTCGCCCATGGTGGCATAGGTGTAGGTGTAGGCGCTGCCGGCGATCGGAATCATCGCGGCGAGCTCGGCGTAGCAAACGGAGGCGAAACCGCAGACGATGGCGACGAGAATGAAGGAGAGAGCGATGGCCGGGCCGGCGCCCGGGCGTCCGAAGCTGGCGGAATGGTGAATCAGGTATTCGAGGAGCGGCGCGTTAAGGATCGAGGAGGCTTCGAGCTTCTGGCCGGCGATGGCGGTGCCGACAATGGTGAAGATGCCGGAGCCGATGACGGCGCCGATGCCGAGGGAGGTGAGGCTGAGCCAGCCGAGGGACTTCTTGAGCTTTACTTCGGCGTGCTCGGAGTCGGAGAGGAGCTGATCGATGCTTTTACAGTTGAAGAGCTGAGAAGCCACTCGTTATCTCCGATCATCCC
>JAFAZL010000338.1 GCA_019239815.1 Acidobacteriota bacterium | reverse complement strand
CGAAGGCGATGCCGAAGCTGCCGCCTTGATTGCGGAACAGGTTGGTAAGACTCGAGGCTTTGTTGTTCTTTTCTTTCGGTAGATTGGAGTAGGCAAGCTGGCTTACGGGAACAAAGAGCGTTGCGATTCCCAATCCCTGCAGGGCGCGGGCCAAGGCCTCATGCCTGTAGTCGGTAGCGAGCGTAAAGCTGGCGAAGTACCACATCGCGAGAGCGAAGACGAAATAGCCGAAGCCGACGAGATTTTTGACGCCGAGTTTGGGCAAGATGCGGACGACGACTGGCGCGAGCATCACGATCACAAATGCCCCGGGGCCGAGCACGAGGCCGGCGTCGGTGGCGGTGTAGCCGTACAGGCGCTGGAGAAGCTGTGGGATCAGCACCGTCGAGCCGTAGAGCGAAAATCCGAAAAGAAAATAGAAGATGTTGGCGAGCGCGAAATTCCTGTCGGCGAGAAGGCGAATTTCGACGACGGGATCGGGATGACGCCATTCCCAAATGATCGCGAAGACGAGTGCGATCATCGCGGTGGCGAAGAACACAATGATGAAGTTGCTCTCGAACCAGTCTTCGGTTTGGCCGCGGTCGAGAACTACTTCGAGGCACGCGAAGGCCATTGCGATGGAGAAGATGCCCCAGCCGTCGATTTTGAGTTTGCCGCTCTTGCGCGCGGCTTCGACTTCACGCGTGAATTCGGGCGGATCAGATAGCAGGTTGCTGGTGAGAATCAGCGAGACGATGCCGATCGGGATGTTGATGAAAAAGACCCAGCGCCAGCTCCAGTGATCGGTGATCCAGCCGCCGAGCGGCGGGCCGATGGCGGGCGCGGTGACGATAGCCATGCTGTAGAGCGCGAAGGCGGCGGCACGTTTCGCGACGGGAAATGTGTCGACGAGGATGGCTTGCTCAACGGGGGCGAGGCCGCCGCCGCCGATTCCCTGCAATACACGGAAGAAGATGAGGAGGCCGAGGCTTGGCGCGAATCCGCAGAGGAGCGAGCTGACGGTGAAGAGCGTGACGCAAATCATGTAGTAGCGCTTACGGCCGAAGAGGCGACTGAGCCAGGCGGAGAGCGGGAGGACGACCGCGTTGGAGACGAGATAGCTGGTAAGCACCCAGGTGCTTTCATCTGCGCTGACGGCGAGGCCGCCGGCGATGTGGGGGAGAGCGACGTTGGCGATGGCGGTGTCGAGGAGTTCCATAAAGGTGGCGAGCGTGACGGTGATGGCGATGAACCACGGGTTGATGAGGGGAGCGGATTGGGGCTTGGGTGTATCGAGCGGGAGCCGGAAGGTGGCCGCTGGTGGACTGAGAAGGCCAGTTGGCGTAAGAGTTTGAGCCATGCGTTTGACCCCGGCGGAGCGACTCAAGCCGCCCTACGCCGAGATTGGATGCAATAAGAGACCGTTCGGTCTCATTTAGATTGTGCTATACTCTTGCCGAAAAGACCACTCGGTCTCTTTTTGAGATTATTCAGTGATTTGGCTCCCGGAGGCTCGGTTATGACCAAGGGCGAAGAAACGCGGCGCGAGATTGTGGAAAAAGCCGCTCCCCTGTTCAATCAAAAGGGGTTCGAGGGGACGTCCCTGTCGGACCTGATGCGTGTGACCGGGCTACAGAAGGGTGGCATCTATCGGCATTTTTCGAGCAAGGAAGAGCTGGCGAGCGAGGCGTTTGACTACGCGTGGAAGAAAGCGGTGGAGCGGCGGCTGGAAGGCGTCGATGAGGCGAAGGACGCGGTCGAACGGCTCGCGAAGATGATCGACAATTTTGTGGATATTCGCACCGGGTTGGTGGCTGGCGGATGTCCGCTAATGAACACAGCGGTCGAGTCTGACGATGGGAATCCGGTACTGCGGGCGCGAGCGCGCGGTGCGTTGAGCGGATGGATGTCGCGGCTAACGAAGGCGGCGGAGGATGGGATCGCAAAGCGGGAGATCGACTCGCGAGTTGATCCGAAAGCGCTGGGGCAACTGATTATATCGACGCTCGAAGGCGCGCTGCTGATCAGCCGGCTGGAGAATGATCGAGCGCCGCTCGATCAAGTGCGTCGTCACCTGCGCGAATATCTGGAGACGAACGTGCGACGCAACAAGCGCGTGAGGCGCGGGTCAGGCAGCTAGTTCTCACGCCACGGGAGAAGATCGAGGGAGCACAAGTTACGAAACGACTTCGTGACTCTGCTTCGGGGCTGCAGCCACATCGAGCAGTTCGCGTACTTTGCGCGCCAGGGACTTTGCTCCGTACGGTTTCTGGAGCAGAGTGGCGCCCGCGTGCAAAGCGGACAACAGATACGCGCCTTGTTCCGAGTATCCCGATGTGAAGATCGCTGGAATTCCGGGGCGGGTGGCGGAGATTTTTTCGTAGGCTTCAGTGCCAGTCATTTTGGGCATAACGACGTCGAGAAGCAGTAACGAGATTTCGTCGGCGCGTTCGCGGAATTTTCGCACGGCTTCTTCGCCATCGTGAGCGAGGATGAGTTTGTATCCCAGCGTGCCGAGAATTTGCTCGGCCATGTCGCGCATGCCGTCGTGGTCTTCAGCGAC
>JAFAZL010000272.1 GCA_019239815.1 Acidobacteriota bacterium | reverse complement strand
CGTGTAGGAGATCGCGTCCTGTACAGGCTTCCATTCGAAATGGATCGAAGTCTGTTTCGGATTTTCGCCGATGATCGGAGCCAGGTTCAGTGGCTGAAGTGGATCGGGAGGCGCAAGAACGTCGGTCTTGGTGATCGGACCACCCTTAGGCAAGGTCGCCTTCTGGAATTGCGCCAATTCGATGCGCTCGCCGCCGCGCTGCACTTCGGCGCTACCGCGTGCCATAACGATCTCGTTTTCCTTGGTTTCAGGATCGGCCTTCACAGCGGCGCGAGAGTTCGAAGCCAGTTGAGCGGTGGAATCCTCGACGCTGACGGCGGCCTTCGAATCGGGAGACGGCCAGTTCGGCGTCGCGAGGTCGACCGACCCAGTGTTGATGCGGACGGCGACGCTGGTCGGCTTGTTGCTGGCCATGGAATTTTCTTCGACGGTGATGAGCGTGTCGGGTTTCACCGTATAGGACGTGCGGTCGCCGAAGGTAATTCGGGCGACGCCTTCCGGCCCGGTTTGGACCAGATCGCCTTTGTCGAGCGTGGTGTGGAAATCGGCCTGAACCCACTGGACCGAATTCACCTTTTTCACGAGAACTTTGCCATCGAGGTTTACGAATTTCGCCTGCGTCTGGCTGGCGGCTACGGCCTCGCTGTCACTGGTGTCGATCGCGGTGCTGATTTTCTTGATGGTGTTTTGGTAGAAGTTCGGACTGACGACATAGAGCACGCCGAAGATGATTGCGGCGGCTAGAAGAATGTAGACGGCGACGGTCTTGTAGGTGACGGCGGTCCAATACACCTCGACCCGATGAATCTTCGGATTCGCACCGGTGTCGGAGGTGCGGCGAGGGTCGATTGGTGTCTGCGTGGGCACGATTGTAGGCGTACTAGTAGCGCCAACGTTGAAATTTAGCACAGCGTTTTGGGGGCGTCCAAAGCGGCGGAAAACACGATGGTCAAACAGCAAATAGCAGGTGCGAAACGCTGTGGACGCGGGCGGAAAGTAGTGCGACGAATGGGTTTCGATGCCGAGACATTGCGAGTTCGCCGCGTCGCCGGCCGCCGTCGCTAAGTGGTTCTGGTGACTCGACTTTTAGCGAGTTGCGGCGGCCGCCTGCGCGGTGTGCAGACGCAGAAATGCGAGTGTCAGCGGCCACGCCTCGGCGGCAGCGGTGGGGTTGTACGATGCGCGCGCATCGCAGAAGAAACCGTGTTCGGCGTCGGAGAATTCAACGTTGATGAAGTTCTTCCCGGTCTCGATCAGCGTGTCGCTGACGGCGCGGACCATATCCCGGGTGATGCTCTTGTCCTTGCCGCCCCAAAAGAGAAGAAGAGGGCAGCGTAGGTCTTTCGCCCGGGAGAGTAGACCGGGGTTGGCGCCTCGCGGGGCGATGCCGCCACCGTAAAACGAAATGGCGCAGCCGATCGGAAGCGTCAGGCCGGCAAGGAACGAGGCACGACCGCCCATGCAGAAGCCGACGGCACCGATGCGGCCTTCGGCAACGCCTTGCGCGACGAGCCATTCGAACGCGGCGCGCTCGTCGGCTTCCATCTGCTCGTCTTTCAGCGCGCTGATGTGCGGCACAGTGGTCGGGAACGCATCGTAGCTGGCTTCGAATCCCGGACCGGAGCGGTGAAAGAGCTCGGGTGCGATGGCGATGAATCCTTCGCGAGCGAAACGCTGCGTTACGTCTCGAATGTGCGCGTTGACGCCGAAGGCTTCCTGGAAGACGAGCAGGCCGGGCAGCGAGCCGCCGTCCACGGGTCGGGCGGTCCAGGCTTGCATCGTCGTGCCGTCGGAAACTTTGAGTTCGACGTATCCGCTGCGGATTTCCATTTTGAAGTTTGCTCCGTCGAAATTGGAACTGCTGAGTTCACTGATGGCGCTCGAAGAATTTCTTCTTGTCGATGTTGCCTTCGACTGCCACATCGAAAAAGCCGACCATCATTTCATCGTAGGTCTGATCGCCCCAGCGCACTGCGCTTTCGGGATCGGGATTGTGCGGATTATTTTTCGAATTGTCGTACCACGCGATGGCTTGCAGCTCTGTCCCAGCTTTAAGCGGTAGAGGCTCGGCGAGTTTGTAGCTCATCTGCCAGTGAAAGTGATAGTTCACGCGCAAGAGTGTCTCTACCAAATTTTTCTCCGGCACGCCTCCAGTGAGATTCGATGCGGCCTGGTTTGGCTGCACGACGTTGTATTCAAATCGCGTGCCGCGCAGATGCATGTGCGGAAAGAGACTGAGCAGCAACGCGTCGTTCGGGAGCGTGCCGCGCGCTTCGACGCGATAGTCGGGCGCGCCGGGCGGGATGACGAAGTGATCGTTCGTAAGCTGCAACGTCAGCACACGCTTCGGCGGCGGCGTTTTTGCGAAGCGGAGTCCGACGCGGGTTACGTCGGTGCCAGTGCGGCCGTTCGTCGTGTAGTGCATCTGGAATACGAGGTCGGAGCCGGCGGGAACGAACTTTGCCATCGTGGGCGGAAATTCATCGGGCGAACTGCCGGGCGCGTAGACCAGCAATACGTCAGCGTCCGTCCAATGCGCGCCACGGCGGTCTTCGGCGTCCGTAAGCTCGTCGGCGGTGAAGGGAATTCCGATCGGAGCGTGACGCATCCAGTTCGAATTTGGCGGACGGACGTAGACCACGGCGTGATGCACGTTCGCGCGGAGCGAAGGCAGGACTTCGACGGACTGAATCCAGCGATCTTCCGCGAAATGCGTCGGAACGATTTCGTAGGTGTAGTCGACGTCGCCATCAGCGGGAATCGCGACTCCGTGCTGCATTGGAAGGATCAAGTCCGGCTCTGGGATGGTCCAGCTTTCGGACCAGCGTATTGCTGGCGGAGCGTCTTTCGTTTCTCCAGCCGGCGCGCCTGCTGCGGCCCACGCGGCTAACGTGGCTATTTGGCTTGCTGCGAGCGACGGATCATTGGAGAAACGGCCGATGCCAGGGACGGCGAACCATGGCGGCATCGATTTCGATTTTGTCGAGGTGGCGATCGCGGTGGCGTACGCTTTTGCTTGTGAGTAGCTACGCAGTGGGATAGGGGCAATGCCACCGGCGCGATGACAGGTCTCACAATGCTGCTCGAGAATCGGCGCGACATCGCGATAGTAGGTAGGGGCTGCGAGAGATTGCGCTGCTTGATTGAATCGGCCCACGGGCGCGAGGCTCGAGGGGATGCCGATTATGGCGAGGATGCAGCAGGTCAGCGTCAGGCGACGGAGCGATCGGAGCCGCCTTGGCTTTTGCGGTTGCATGGAAATGTCTTCGGTCCGTTTTGGCGGCATCGATTTTGTTACGTCTAAGACTAGCGAGCGGTCGCCTTGAATGCTATCGCGCAATGTCGCGCCCGGATTTGAGCGCTCTCAATTCGATGACGGGCCCACGATTTCAGGTTTCCGCCACCGAAACCTTTGTCGGTGCAGCAGTGAGAGAGCGTTAACAAGGTCCCCGGGAACATGCGTGACTGTTGTGTCAGCGCTACCGTTGGTCTGCGGTTTCCTTTATAATGTCTCGTTTGATTATGCGGATTTGACCAGCAAGGTTGGAGCTTTCAGGAAATGGCGTCTGAAAATCGGCAGCAAATGTTCTCGCGCATTCTGTTGGGTGCGGTTGTACTCGTCCTCGCGGGCGGCATGCTTCTTTATCTGGTTCCCAGCATGCCGGGCACGGGGAGTGACGCCGCCTCCTCGACGGATACGGTGGCTACCGTGGGCAGCGAGTCAGTCAGCATGCTAGAGGTTCGCCAGCAGCTCGCCGAGATCGAGCAGCGCAACCAGGTTCCCAAGGCGCTCGAATCGCTTTACGCGCAGCAAATCCTGAAACAGCTCGTCTTCCAGAAAGAGATCGAGTACGAGGCTAAGCGCCTTGGCATTCATGTGTCCGACGAAGAGCGCGCCGAGCGGATTCGGCAGTTCCTGCCAACCGCCTACGATGGGGGCACTTTCGTCGGCATGGACCGTTACGCGGCCGAAGTTCAGGCGCGATTCCAGATGACCGTTCCGGTTTTCGAAGAGCAGATTCGCCAAGGCCTATTACTCGAGAAATTCCGCAAACTGGTGAC
>JAFAZL010000245.1 GCA_019239815.1 Acidobacteriota bacterium | reverse complement strand
TACGAACATAGGATGTGCGCTACGGATCTCGGTACAGGGCCGAACATCCAGAGCGATTAGTCCCGCCAATGAGACGAACAGTCTTGGAGATGAGTTCAACAACGTGTTGGATGGACTTAGTCGACGCGAAGGCCACCCTTGCTGAACTGACTGGACGCGCGCATGCTCCAAATCATCTTCCGATTTCTCGTCGGTGGTCTTGTGGTTTCGGTGTTCGCTTCCCTGGCTGACACCCTTAAACCGAAAAGTTTCGCAGGTTTGTTTGGGGCCGCGCCGTCTGTCGCACTGGCGACGCTGGGCCTGACGATCGCGGTCGACGGGCGGTCGTACGCTGCGGTCGAGGCGCGGTCGATGGTAGCGGGCGCGGCAGGATTTCTGGTGTACGCGATTCTGTGTACAAACGTTTTGATGCGCTCTTCGCGTTCGGCGCTCAGCGTTACGAGCGTCTGCCTATTCGCCTGGTTTGCCACCGTCAGCATTCTTTTTCTGGTTTGGCTTCGATAGATGCGCGTCTCGTTCAACTTTTCGACGCTCAAGCGAGAGAAGCTGCATGAATATGCGATTCGCTTCCTATTCGGCGGAGCCGTGACGGTCGCGGCTGGACTGATTGCGAAGGAATTTGGGCCGGTGGTAGGCGGACTTTTCCTGGCGTTTCCGGCAATTTTTCCCGCGAGCGCCACCTTGTTGGAAAAACACGAGCGGCAGAAGAAGTTGCGGGCAGGGATACGAAATACGTGCCGCGGCATACGAGCCGCCGGATTGGACGCATTTGGTGCCGCACAGGGAAGCTTCGGACTCGCGGGATTCGCTCTACTCGTCTGGCGGCTATTGCCGCGGTACAGAGCCGGGCTAACGCTCGCGGGCGCAACAGTCCTCTGGTTTTTGATCAGCGTGACGATCTGGTACGTTCGGAAAGCGCACAAGCTGCGGAGGCGGCGAGCGAGGGACTCGCGACGAATCAGCGCCGTTTCATAGCCTTCATTCCATCGTCAATGCGACGTTTTGCTTCAGCCGGGCCGCGAACGTCGAGGATGTGATATTTCTTTCCGCTCAACTGGTGGTAGTTGACGAAAAATTCTTCAAGTTCTTCCACGAATTCCTTGCCGAGGTCCTTTATGTGTTTGACGCGAGCATAGCTGTGATTGTCTACTTCGATTGCCACAAGGCGATCGTTGCGTTCAGCTTTCTTCTTCTTTCCTTCTTGACCTTCGATAACGCCTACGACGCGGCATTTCAGGAGACATCCTGGAAATGCGGGCTCGTCCATCAGAACAAGCACGTCTACCGGGTCCCCGTCTTCGGCCCTGGTCGAAGGCACAAACCCGAAGTCGTATGGGAATTCCATCCCCGCGGGGAGTACCTTCTTGAGTTCAAAAATTCTCTGGTCGACGTCGAAAGCGTATTTATTCCGGCTGCCCTTTGGAGTCTCGATGATGACCTGAATCAAATCGGATCCATCACGGGGCGCGAGTTCGACAGGGTCGGACATGCCGCGATTGCGTTTTCTTTTCATTTGATGTCTTCCTGGGCGAGGGAGGCGACTCGCGGACGATCGGCGTCAGCAATCTTGGCTCCGACTCTGCATCGATTTTCCGCGGAAAACCCAGGAGCTCAATCCGGTCTTTGCTTGAGATGTCGAAATTTACTGAGCGTGCCCGCGCTATTTTCCAGCGCTCTGGTGGCAACGCTCTCTTAGAAGAGTCTCTACACGGCGTTGAGTGTATTGAATCGCCCTGAACTCTTCGGAGTTCTCATCGATCGGACTCAAAAGGCGCTGCTCGATTGAGGCGACCGCTTCCATAAGATGAAGAGGCATTTTTTCGTCGTCGGTTTCCTTCATAGCTTGCAGGTAGGGCTGCTGCCAGGCATACATGGGGACCTCCTGGGAAAAACAGGTATAAGCCCATGTAGCGACATTGTCGAATGGTGCTATCACTCGATATCTGCAGTTAACGATGGCGTCGCGAGCTATGAGAAATCTTCGCGGAACCTAGGCGCGGATCTTTGGTATGCCTCTCGGTTGACCGAATGATGTTTTGTCATCGAACCGAAGAAGCGATGGTAACAATCGTGGCACCGATATGGCCGGACGAAAAATAGAGCCAGAACTTTTTCATACAGTTTTCGTCTAGAGCGGCGAACATCTGAACTTTGGCATTGTGGACAAACGTGCATCATTCCTTCACTTTTCCGAGGGCTATTAAATTTTTGAGGGCGGTGGGCGGTTTGTGACTACGAACGCCGGCGGCGGGCGGACCGGCTCTTCCTTGTATTGCGACAAGGAGCGCTTTGTGTTCGTTTGTTTTGAAATTGGCTGCTGACGGCAGCGTGAAGACGAGCAAGGTAGCGATCGATTTTCGCTGGGTCACTCTCGATCACAATTTTTCTGGAAATCGCCCGAACCGCCGTGAAGTCGAACACTCGCGCTTTCCTCTCTCCAACTGATGCCATTCGTATCACGCGGGACAAGCACTCAGGAATACAGGCTTTCGCTGAGGAGATGGAAGATAGAACAGTAATTTTGCTTCAGGCTCAGTGACGCTGGAGAAAAGCTCGCTACGGCTGTACCTGAGCGAGAAATGCAGCGGCCTCGCGGATTTCCGGGCGGCCCGGGCTGTCGGAGTGTTCGCAAACTTTGGCGAGCTGAAGATAGTATTTGCGCGCCCGGTCTGGGCGATTGGAGAGCTTTGCGGACTGAGCGGCTCCGTAAGTGGATCGGAAGCGGTTCGGTTCTTTTCCGAGAGTGGCTTCGAATTGTTCGAGCGCCAGCCCGGGCTGGTTATCGAGAAGGAGCATTTCGCCGAGCAACTCTCGCGCGGGCGCGAGCGGTCCGGGCGTAACGGCGCTTTTTTCGGTGCCGTCTTCGAGTTGTGCAGCGGATTCGAGTTGGCGGAGCGCTGCTTGGTGGTGACCAGCTGCATAGGCGGACCAGGCGCGCACTTCTAATTCCGCGATTTGTACCTGAAGCGACCAGTAGTTCTCGCCGGAATTCTGCAAACGGTCGTGGATTTGTTGCAGAGATGAGGCGGACTCTTCCGCGCCTTGGGCTTGGCCGAGACGAGCGGCCCCGAGGCCGCGCGCGAACCACGTCAACGCAACCGTGTGGAGAAATGGCGATTGCTGTGGAACCAGTTGAGCGGCTTGCCTCCAATCTCCGTGTTCGAGAGCGACCCTTGCGGGAATTGCGGCGAGCGCGAAGTAGGCGACGGAGGGACTACCGGCGCCGCCGATGACAACGGTGGGGTCTAAACGCGAGGAGATTTCGGACAACGAAGAGAGTACCTGATTTGCGGCGTTGTCCTGGCCGCTCTGCAGATAGGCGTAGACGAGGTAATCGCTGGCGTGAAGTTCTTCGGCGGTTTCACCGTCGCGCTTTGCCGAGGCGGCTGCAGCGAGATTGCTGTCGATCGAATCCTGCCAATAGCCGGTGCGCGTGAAGGTGTGCGAGGGCATGTGGAGCGCATGAGGAGCGTCGGGAGCGATTTCGGAATAGCGGCGCGCGGCTTCGAGAGCGCGAGGAGCGAGCGGAGGGACGTCGTAAGTGTGAATGATGTAGTGCGCGAGGCCGGGGTGGTCGGGCTGCTGCGCGAACAATTTTTCCAGGATCGCGCCTGCTTTGAGGCGACCTGCGTACGTCTTGTCAGCGGGATCTTCGGATGCGGAGATCGAGAGGGCATAGAAGATTTGAGCTTCGGTGTCGGCCGGATATTTCGAGGCGAGTGTTGCCATGGAATCGCGGTAGGCGAGAAGGCGTGAGCGCTGAGGCGAGTTTTCGAAATTCTCGTAGAGAGCTGCGACGGCGGCGAGGTATGCGCGTTCACGATCGGTTTTGGCGCTGACTTTAGTTCCGAGTTGCGAGCTTGCGCGGCCGGCTTGTAGTTGAGTTTTGTCTTTGAGCCCTACGGCGAAGGGATTGCTCCACTGGCTGAGAGCGATGCCCCAGTAGGCGATGGCGCAGATTTCGTCGAGTTTGAGCGCCGTGTTGAAGCCAGCAATCGCACGGCTGAATTCGAAGGAGTGGAGAAGAGCTACGGCGCGATCGAATTCTGTTTGGGCGGGGGCGCTGCAGGAAGTTTCGAAGTGCACTGTTCCGAGCCGGTCTTGCGTCGCGTTCGCGTGGGTGTGCTCCTGCGCTCCGGCGCCGGCGGCCAACCCAAGGACGACCGTGAAAACCATTGAGGCTCGGAACAAGACTGGGCCTCCGTCGATGCAGGCAGTATAGCAGCGCGCTGATGAGTGGTCATTTATCCGACGTTTATCTTTGGCAACGGAGAATAGGTTGCCGCTAACGAATTTTCGCAATTTTTTGGATATCGATCGGGAAGTAGTGTGCCTGGAGGAATGCCGAAATATGTATTCGTGGCAGGATGACTATATAGCGGCGCTGGCCGAGAAAGATCCTGAGAAACAGCGGCGATTAGTGTACCGGGCGATCGCCACGATTGAGCAGCGGCGCCTCAGTTCACTGGATGCCGACAGCGAAGAGCATGAGGCGCTAGGGCGAGCTGAACGGGCCCTGGAGATACTAAAAAAAAGTATGATGGGGAGGTAGGTCGATCAGCATTCGCGTTGCCGGCCGAGGAGGTCCAGTGGGAACGAGGACGATTTCGCGGCGCAAATTTCTCGAGGCTGGCGCGGCGTTTGCAGCCGTCGGGATGCCCATCGCGGGCGCAGCTGGCGACCGAGTGTTCGAGTCCTTTGTGGCTGGCAACGATCGCCAAGCGGACTACAGGCTGCACATCCAAAATTCGGCGATTGAGATTGCGCCTAAGAGAATCGTCTCCGCGGTTACCTACAACGGCCAATTTCCCGGGCCGCTCTTGCGTTTCAAAGATGGACGGCAAGTCACGGTGGATATTTTCAACGATACCGATACGCCGGAGCAGCTTCACTGGCACGGGCAGCGTGTGGGGGTGGACGTCGACGGATCGGCAGAAGAAAGCACGCCGTTTATTCCAGCGCATGGAGAGAGACAGGTCACATTCACACCAGGTCCGTCGGGATTTCGCTTTTATCACACCCACAATCGGGCGGGCGCGAATCTGGCGGCGGGACAGTATGGTGGCGAGGTCGGGCCGGTGTATATCGAACCTGCGAATGAGCCGGGAGGGTACGACCGCGAAGTTTTTCTGGTGTTGAAGGAGTTCGAACCTGAGTTCAGCCGCGGCGGGGACATGGCGCAGGATTTTTTGTCGCCGGGCGAACCGAACCTGGAACTCAAGGAGATTGGTGAGGCTTCGATGAAGACATCCCTGGGGAAAGGGATGGCGCATGGATACGAGGTTGGATATCGATCGTTCACGATCAACGGCCGAATGCTTGGGCATGGAGAGCCGATTCGCGTGAAGCAAGGCGAACGCTTGATGTTTCACGTGTTGAATGGGAGCGCGACGGAGATTCGCAGCCTGGCGTTGCCGGGGCACACGTTTCAGGTTGTGGCGTTGGACGGAAATCCAGTTCCGAAGCCGACGACGGTTCCGGTGCTGTGGATCGGGACGGCGGAACGCGTCTCGGCGGTCGTACACATGACGCATCCGGGCGTGTGGATCCTGGGCGACCTCGATGATGGAGATCGCGGGCATGGAATGGGCATTGTCGTCGAGTACGCGGGGCAAAAGGGAAAGGCGCAGTGGGTGGCGCCTCCCGCGTTCAAGTGGAGTTATGCGCGATTTGGAACTGCGGGCGCGACAGCGGCGACGCCGGACGAAACGATCGAGATGATTTTCGCGAAGGACAACGCGGCAGAGCAAGGATTCAATCGATGGACGATCAATGGAGTGGCGTACCCGATGATGGGAGCACCGGCACCGGCGAGCTTTCATTTGAAACAAGGTAAGCGATATCGGATCAAGATGCGCAACGCGAGCGACGATATTCATCCGATCCATCTGCATCGGCATAGTTTTGAATTGACGAAGCTGGCGGGAAAAGGGACGGCGGGCGTGATTAAGGATGTCGTAATGCTGGGAGGCTATCAGGAAGCGGAAGTGGATTTTGTTGCCGACAATCCTGGGATGACTCTCTTTCACTGCCACCAGCAGTTGCATATGGATTTTGGGTTTATGACACTGTTTGACTACGCTTGAGCGGGACTAAATCGGGTTGGATACGCGGTGGCCCTGGGGGCTCACTTGGGATTGCTGGTCGCATTCTGCACGCGCAGGCGTTTGTTATTGATTGTATTGGTGCTGGCTGCGGTCCCGCTGAGTACGCCAGCGCAAACGGACGAGATCCAGGTTTACGATTCGCAGATCGCTGAGACCGGCGTGTTTAACCTGATGATCCACAGCAACTTCACGCCGATCGGTCGAGCTGCGCCCGACTATCCTGGCGCGATCATCGCGAATAACTCCTTTAATGGAACCGCGGAATGGGCATACGGTGTTACGCCGTGGTTTGAGCAAGGGCTATATCTCCCGGTCTATAGCCTCTATTCTGAGAATCACGGAGCGACGATTAATGGATTCAAGATTCGAGAGCTGTTTGTGCGACCGCACGCGGCGAAACACAAACTTTTTTATGGAGTGAACTTCGAATTCAGCGTCAATGCCCTCTACTGGGAGTCTAGGCGAATCACCTCGGAAATTCGGCCGATCATCGGCGTGCATCTGCACCAGTGGGACCTTATCTACAATCCGATCGTGGATACGGATTACACCGGCGGAGTGAAGGGGCTGGAATACAATCCGGCTGGCCGAGTCGCCTATAACCTGAGTCAAAAATGGGCGGTCGCAGTGGAAGAGTACGATGGATTTGGGCGGCTCCGCAGCTTTGTTCCCCACAATCAGCAATTTCATGAGACCTGGGCTGTAGTGGATCGCACAAGCGGAATTTTGAACGTGGAAGCCGGCGTCGGCGTGGGCTGGAGTGGAGGCGCCGACCGCCTGACGCTGAAGTTGATGTTGTCGCGAGACTTGAATCCTCGCACCCATTGATCCAAGACTCGAAAGAGTGTTCTATCTGTTTTGAATCCACCAATGCAAGCACAGGGTCCTAGCGGACATGGTGTATCGCAAAAGACGTCGTTGCGCGAACTTGCGGCATTCTTTTTGCGGCTAGGGTTAACAGCATTTGGCGGGCCGGCGGCCCACATCGCGATTATGGAGGACGAGCTCGTCCGGCGACGGAGGTGGCTTTCGCGGGAGGCGTTCCTCGATTTGCTCGGAGCGAGCAATCTGATTCCTGGGCCGAGTTCGAGCGAATTGGCGATTCACATTGGCTATGTGCGAGGCGGGTGGCTCGGACTGCTGGTGGCGGGAAGTTGCTTCATTTTGCCAGCGGCAGCGATCGTGGCGGCTCTTGCGTGGCTGTATGTCCACTTCGGAAAGCTCGGCGCCGCGTCGGGAATTCTCTACGCAGTAAAACCGGTGGTGATCGCGGTTGTGCTTCAGGCGCTGTGGGGGCTGGGAAAAACCGCGGTGAAGACGACGTTCCTCGGACTTATCGGAGCGTGTGCGCTCGTTGCGGCGTTTCTTGGTTTGCATCCGCTGCTGCTGCTTTTGCTCGCGGGACTAGCGGCGATTCTTCCTGAGACACCCGGAAGCAAACAGGGTGCTTCCGGATTCTCTCTTTCGACGATTGGTCTCGGGAGCGCCGGGGCGGCGTTGGCGCCGCTCAGTCTGGGATCGCTGTTTCTGGTTTTTCTGAAGATCGGCGCGGTGGTATTCGGGAGCGGATACGTTTTGTTGGCATTTCTTCGCGCTGATCTGGTGGTCCATCGCGGGTGGCTCACGGATTCTCAGTTGATCGATGCGGTTGCGGTCGGGCAACTGACGCCTGGCCCCGTGTTCACGACGGCAACTTTCGTCGGCTACCTGCTGGGCGGGCTGCGCGGTTCTGTTGTGGCTACGGTGGGAATTTTTTTGCCCGCGTTCTTACTGGTGGCAGCGAGCGGACCACTTATTCCGCGAATTCGCAAATCGAAGATCGCCAGTGCGTGCCTTGATGGCGTCAATGTTGGCTCGCTCGCACTGATGGCATACGTCAGTTGGCAGCTTGGGCGAGCATCGCTGGTGGACTACATCACAGTGGGACTAGCGATTGTGGCAGCGACGGCTCTCTTTCGATGGCGCGTGAACTCCGCGTGGCTCATCCTGGGCGGAGTTGTGGCGGGCCTGGTTGTGTACGCGATTCGCGGCGGAGTTTAGGCTGCGGAGTGAAAGCGATTTCTTCCCTTCCCCGCAAGTTCAGGCTGCGATTTCGTGC
>JAFAZL010000221.1 GCA_019239815.1 Acidobacteriota bacterium | reverse complement strand
ATCCTCAGGGGCGACCAGAACCCGCGCGCGGCGATACGCGAGATCATGGAGCGGCCGCAGAAGCGCGAGTAGGCCTCAGAAATCGGGTCGCCATACCTATCGGCGTCGAAAAGTCACGCGCTGCAGTCCGCTGATATAAAAGGCGTTAGCAAGCCGGAGGCTGCGCCTTCGTTCCACTTTGGTACGTTCGGTCCAGTTGCACATCCGCATCGCCTGTACCTCTGTACGGGCGATACCGTGAGCGCGATTCCCTAAACTTACTGCAGGCCTATGTCTGCCCTGAGTGCATCTCGATGGCAACGCCTGCGCGCCGGCCGAGTCCGAATCTTGTGGCTCGTGCTCGGGTCGATGTTGCTTGTCGGCGCGGTGCCGATTCTGCTCTACCACCGGCAAGTGCTGCAGTTGAGCCAAGAGAAGCTGATCAACACCGAACTTGTGCAGCAAGCGGACTTAACGCGCTCGTTGGCGCGCGAAATCGAACTGTTCCAGTCGAACCTGACGCAGCAGCTGGTAAGTGAGCGCCAAATTATGGCGCTGATGGGATTGAGCGACGATGTAGAAAGCACGGTGAACGAACCCAAGGTCACGCACCTGCTCGAGAACTTTACGGAGAGCAATCGAGATACGTTTTTGTATCTGACCGCAGTAGGAAAGAGCGGCAAGGGTACGGTGGCATCGCAGGGGAATTTCCGCGCGGACCAGGATCCGTTCGTGGCACGCGCGTTGCAGCGTGCGTTTCAGGCTTCGGCGCAGTCACTCCCGTTTCGCAGCGATCCGCTGGCGCTCGCACCGGATAACCGGCCGGCGTTCGTGATCGCGGTCCCGCTGAAGGATTTGAACGATCACTTCACGGGGATGCTGGCGGCGGTCGTTTCGCTGGAGCCGATCTTGCGTTTGCTGCAAGACGACAGCGTGCGCGGACGGGCGGTATTCGTGATCGATCACGCTGGCCACATCGTGGCCCATCCCGACACGAAAAACTTCGTGCCTGGCGCCGACGTTACGGGCGGGGACGCGTCCCCCATCGTCGAGCAGGTCGTGAACTTGCCGAAGGATCTGCGCACAACAGCCACGAGCCGCTACACGCAGGTTCACAAGAATCGCAGTGTCGAAATGATCGGCACCTACAGCACTTTCCCGGATGCGAATTGGGCGGTCATCGCCGAACGCAGCCTGAAGCAGGCTCGCGCCGACGCCGGCGTGAACGAGTTGAACCGCCAGGCGCTAGCATTCGTCACGTTCGTAACACTCGCGGCGCTGCTCCTGGGATACTTCTTCGCGGTCGGTATCAGCACGCCAATACGCGGATTGGCCGCGTCCACACGCGCCATCAGCCGCGGCGAATTCCATCAACGCTCGGCCGTCCGCGGCGCTTCGGAAATCAGCGAACTCGCTGAAAACTTCAACAAGATGGCCGGTGACATCGAAGAGTACATCGAGAGGTTGAAAGAATCTGCCGAAGTGAATCGCGAGCTGTTCCTTGGGTCGATCCGAATGCTGGCGGCCGCGATCGACGAAAAGGATCCGTATACGCGTGGTCACTCGGGCCGCGTGGCGAAATATTCGACACTCATCGCGCGCGAGCTTGGCTTGTCGGATGCCGAAGTGGAGACGCTGCGGATTTCGGCGCTGCTGCATGACGTCGGCAAGATCGGCGTTGAGGATCGCGTGCTGAAGAAACCGGGAGCGCTGACTCCGGAAGAATTTGCGTTAATGAAGCAGCACACGATCAAGGGCGCGAATATCATGCGTCCCGTTTCGCAATTGAAAGAGATGTTGCCGGGCATCGAGCTGCACCACGAGCATATGGACGGACGCGGATATCCCTACGGCTTTACCGGCCCACAGATCCCCATGATGGCGCGCATTATCGGTGTGGCCGACACACTCGATGCCATGACGACGAACCGTCCGTATCAGTCGGCGATGGATTTGGATTACGCGCTCGGCAAGATCAAAGCGCTCGCGGGATCGAAATTCGATACGGTGGTTGTGAATGCGCTGGATGCGGCCGTGACCAACGGACGGCTGCGGCTGAGCGCGGTGGAAGTTCAGGTCTGAAGGCTGGAGCGCGGCGTCCCCCCGACGCCGCTTTCGCTTCGAGCGAAAAACCCCAGCGACCCGTTTGCTTTCAACTCTTCTGTGAACGCGCACTTACGTGTTCTTGCCGACGCCGGTTATGCGCGTGCCGTCGAACTTCGTAAGCGAAAATCCCTCGAAGGGCTGATTCCAGCAGTTGCCCGTGTCGCGCAGCATCGCAATCGCCACGGCTTCGCCGAGCGGCAGCGAATCGACGTAGTCGTGGCGCCAGTGCACACCGGCATGATTTCGTCCAACACCGATGTTGGCCGCAAGCTTGTTCATTTCGCCTCCGATGGTGAGTTGGCCGGCGTCCGAGCCCGTGTACGGGACGAGCGAGAAACCGTCTTCGCTCGCCTGCGATATTGCGATACCAGGCATGGATGTCACCGGTGCTTGGTCGTCAAACCAAGCCTTGACGATCGTCGCGCAGGCGCCGGCAACCGTAGAGTGACCTTGGCCGTACGACGGGTGCTGCGGGCATCCCTCGGGGAACGCGTGCGGGAGGAAGTAGCTGTTGTGTTTGGCGAAGACACGCGAGACCGCTTCGGAGTTCAAAACATCACTGTGAAGCGGATAGTTCGCCTGCTTCGTCTTCGTCATGTGCACGAGGCCGCCAAACGCTTCGGGACGCAGATGTCGATGTACGAACCACTTTTGATACCACACGGCCTTGAGAGCGCGCTGCGAGACCTCGGCAACGAGCGTCTTTAGGTGCGGCGAACCGAACGTGCCGAACCCGGTCTGATTGCGGGAACCCACATAGGGATTATTGGGATCCAGCGGCGCGCCTTGATCGACCAGCACGAGGCAGGCGTTGAAATACGCTTCAAAGAGAACGTCCAAATGGACGTAAGCTCCGAGCCCGCGGCCGTTGCGCATGTGTTGTGGATTCGGGTCAACCTGGCTCGAGCCGAATGGCCCCTGCCCGTTCTGCACTGCGAGCCATGACGCCTGGTCAGTCATGTAATCGACGCCGGGCGCGTATGTCGTCAGCAATTGCGTTATCGGCACGGCGCCATAGTTGAACGGCGTCAGCAGAAACTGTGAGACGTATGGGCCGACGATATCCCCGGCGGTGAATCCGCGGAACAACGTTTGCGGCGTGACCGGCTTTGGACCACGAAACGCCGACAGCGAATTCAGCTCCGCGATAGCCGCTTGCGTGAGCGGCTCCTGTCCGTATTGCGTGAAATTGATATCGCGACAAAGCGCCATCCAATAGTTTTCGACGGCGGTGTCGGCCATCGCCTGGCTCGCCACCGATGGCGGCGTGCCGATCGCCAGTTGGTGTGAATCCGTGCCTTCGAGATCGAAAGCCAAGCCGCACTGCGGATCGATCAGGGGCGCAGTGCCACCCATCTGAATCTGATCGAACAATGCCGAGCGACCCGAGTTCACGGCGCGGAGAAAGCTGGCGTAGGACGACGGCAAGACTTCGCCGATATTGTTGTGTGCGAGACCTTTCGAGTAGTTACCGATGCGGTTTGGGAAGCGCTGCTCGTCGCCGTTCGTGACTTCGTTCGGCGTGCGAACGTTGAACTCGACGCGTGCCGCCGAGACGCGATTGTTGAACGCTTGCTCCGCCCGAGATCGGCCGGACGTACCAAAGTCTGCCGAAACCGACTCTTGGGAGGCGCCGCCTGGGTTGGAGGCGGCCCTTGCACCTTGAATGATCGTTGTTCCAGCGGCAATCGTTGCTGCCGCGCTACCAACGCGCGACAGAAATGCGCGGCGGTTTGAGCGTGCTGTCTGCGACATGCTGTGTGCCTCCGTGCGACCAAACTCATGCAGTGCTGGAATTACTCCCTACGGGCTATGTCACGGATTTCGCGCCGCGTGAGCCTTCACAAATGTGATCTTCCCGTACGATGTGGGTCTGTATATTGCGGCAAGCCTACGTTGAGCTGGCAAAAGACAGATACTGTCCCTGCGGACAGATTTGGTACTACTGGTAAGCCCTTACCACTGCAATGTCGCCACCTGGAATTGGTTTTGCCGTCGCGCTCAAGATCTGAGATATCGGAGCGATTCCGTGGCGCCAGCTACCTTCTGCTACAATTTTGTGTTGCCGTAGCGACACTACAGGCGTCTTATGATTTCACTTTTCGGCAAAAACGAGCCGGAACCGACACTTCTCGAAAAACTCAAGGCTTCCGTCACCAAGACGAAAGCGGTGTTGTCCGAGACGGTAGACAACATCTTTCAGGGCGAGAAGAAGATCGATGCGACGCTGCTGAAGCAGCTCGAAACGGCGCTGCTATCTGCCGACCTGGGCGTTCGCACCACGAAAGAGATCCTGGACTCGGTGCGCGAGAAGCTCGATCGCAACGCGCTTTCCGATGGGGGTCAACTCAAGCGAGAAATCAAAGCGCACATTGTCAAAATTCTGACTACATCGGCCTCAAGCGTGACGTCGGCGGCCGGGCCACTTGCAGGACCAGCGACCGGTGCTTCGACAAACGGCACCGGCCCGCGGGTGATTTTTGTCGTTGGCGTAAACGGGGCCGGCAAGACCACCAGTATCGGCAAACTCGCGAATCGCCTGCGCAA
>JAFAZL010000823.1 GCA_019239815.1 Acidobacteriota bacterium | reverse complement strand
AGGAGACATTAAGTATGGCAAAGCACGACCATAAGGAAGAATTGTTCATTGAACGTCGCCCGGAGGGCGACTATGCGATCCGACGCGGCGGAGCCGAACGCGCGAGCGCGGTTGAGCCGACACAATCGGAAGCAATCGAGAGGGCAGGCGAGATTGACCCACGCGCCGCCATTCTCGTTGAACGCGTCCGCAACACAAATCGCGGATCAAGGGACAAATGGCGTAAGCCGTAAGCGGGTGGTGGCTGCGTGGGAATCGAACCATGCAGCCACTCCTCCGGGGAGCCGTTGTATATCAGCGAGACGCTTCCGCGAGATGTCTGGCAACGGCGGTCATACAGACTCTTAACCTCAATCCGATCCGCACCACCAAAAGCTGGAAGGCGAGCTCCGATTCGATGCAGCCATCCAGAACCTAGCCGATCGGTGGATATTAGCGATCCTGCTTTTTTTTTCGGGGGAATTCTACGTATTCAATTTCTATTCTGATTACCCGAATAGGACTTTCAGACAAATGTCTTTCGATCGTCCGGCGCTGGGCTTCTTTCTCATCAACCGCGGAGAGGCGATCCTCTATGTTAGCGGTTAAGACCCGGTCGATTTGAGCAGATGGCCGGCCGAGGTCTTTGGAAACTAGCAAGCCGGTTTCTTGCAGTTCGTGGACGGCCTTGCTTGCAGGCGCCTTGTTAAGCTCGGCTTTAATTTTCTCGACGTTTAGCTTCAGAAGCTCCCGATTTGGCCCCAAATTCACCAACTTTTCAATCGTTTGAACCAAAACCCATAACGCCCCCGCCACCACAGAAGTCGCTGTCACTATTGCAACAAGCTCGAATGGCGATTGGTGATTGAGACGCTCAATATGGAGCCTGTCCGCCTCCACCAATCGACTTCGGTTTCGATAACCAAAAAAACGCGAAAATCGATATCCAGAGTAGGCCGGGTCTGTCTCGATCCGGGTAAATTCGTAAAGTAGATTCAGATCGTGGAGGAAATAACTAATTTCAGATAGCTCCGGGTAATCCTCTTCCGAAGTTATCACCCTGAATTCAAAATAACCAGAAGCGCTAGGCGTCAACATGGCGCTGAATTATAGAGAATAATTATCTGATCCCACACAACATTCTAAATCTAGTAACTTGAAAGCGACTAGAAGCTTGGGGATATGGGGGGGCGCTTCCCAATATCATAGAAATACATATCGACTCTGTCCGAAACTCGTTCGGGTTTTATTCCGCGTAGGCTTTGCAGGCCGGTATCGTGAGTGCTTTTTTCGCGCTGGACTGTTCGGCAAAGAGTTTTAGTTCAATGTGCACATTGTCGGACCGAATTCCGACAGGGCCGTGGAATGCTAGCGCGGCGGGGTCAACACTTCCTTCCCAAACGACTTTGCTGTCCGCGGTCACGGTCATTTTCTCGCCGTTCAGTTCGGCGTGAAGAATGTGTTTGCTGCCCTCTCTCACCTCAGGCACGGGCGAGTGAAAACTCGCCTTGATATTGGTGTAACCACGGTTGCCGCACTGCGAGCTTTCCTGCATGCCCGGATTGCTCTTCACCGAAACCACGACTTCGTTTTTCGGGCTGAACCTCCACATGGCATAGACGAGGTTGCAGGCATCCTGCGCGCGGAGTTTCAGCCCAAATTGGTGGCGAATTTCTCCGGAGCCCAGCGCCGACGTCTTCGCCGTTTCGCCCACGTAGGTAAAATGAGCCTCGGCCGCCTCCGCGGTCTCCTCGGTGACAAAGGCGCGCATCTTGGGCACGTCGATCGTCATTTCCTCCCCGCGCCCTTTGTCGATCGCTCCTTCGGTCACACACAACTGTCCCATGCCGATGGCCATCATCTTTTTCGCCGGTGGGCGTGAATTGGTCGTTGCTGAGGTTGAAGTCGCGCCGGCTCGGATGCCCGCGAAGCCAATCCCCGCCGCTCCAAGCATCAGCGCAACAGCGCACACCGCCACTAAGGCCTTCTGGTTTTGCATCGCTGTCGGATGTTACCAGCGTTGAGTGTGGATTGGGCACAGCGAGTCGCGAACGCCCGAGAGCGACGGCTTCTTCATCCGCGATGCCGCGGGCAATCTCATGCCCTGGCACGCCGGGCGTGACTTCCCGCCCTTCTCAGAATTTAAGTTTAACGGCTGCGAGGTGCCGCCGGGCAAGGTCGGCCGCTATGACCTTTCCTTCGGTGGTTGCGCATCTCCACCAGCAGCACTTGGCGCCGCTCTTCGATCTCTACGAGTTGTCCGGTCTCTGTCACTCGCTCGGGGCTAAGGTGGTTGAGCTTGTTGTTCAGGCCGATAATCGCATCCACAAGGTCGCTGTGAGTTTTGCAATCCATACTCTAATGATGGACCGATGCAGCGCCGGCGTATATACACGGAAGTACTCGACATGATCGAGGAGATACCCTCCCCTAAACCATCTGGATTCAATAGCATGGGCCCGGGCGGAGAGATCGAGGAGAGGTTGATCCAAGAAAAGGTTGGGCTAGTCGCTGATGCGGACTTCGGTGCCGGTTGTGGTTGGGGTCCAATTCACTTTGTCGGTCGAGAACTCGCTCCGGAACTGGATGGATGTACGCGATTTAAAAATGTTTACGACGCGGTAGTAGATGGTCGATCCGTTCTCGGTGACTTCCCACGGATAAATCCAGGTGTCGCCATGGATTTCGAGCGTTCCGGAGGATGCCGCGGAGCCGTCCTGGGGAATGATGTAGGTGGTGTAGAGATTTTTGTCTTGATGGTAGGTGTAAACGATCAGGACTTGCGACTGGCCGTCGACGAATTGATGGCAGGCGTAGTAAGCGCCGCTTCCCCAACAGTCATTGCGGAGCGTTTTCTCGTCCTTGGCCGCTTTGCTGTGGATGGTGTCGAGCGTGACCGAAGAAACTTTCCACGTGCCTTTGTACGCTTCGATGGCGGCTATGCCGGACGGCGTCGATGGCGACGCGGGCGATTGCGCGGAACCGCGCACGCTCGCGGGCAGAATGCCCACGGCGAGAATGCCCGCCGTAACAAAAAACGCTGCGGCGATGATCCATGGATTACTTCGAGGCACAGGTTTCTCCGATCGAAGGCGAGAAGTTGGGAATGAAAATGTCACTCGGTGATGATGCGATCCGCCCACTCGACCATGGAAACGAAGATGGCCGGCGAGCCGAACTTGGCGTTCCACGTGGCTAAATCGGTGTCCGAGACCCCACGGGCCCGGGAGCAGGCCCCTCAAGCAAAGACGGGGATTTTGTGAGCGAGGACTTTTTCGCGCATCTCGCTGAGCGGCGGCCAGCCGATGGGCATGACGGCGTCGGCGGTGGCTTTGCGCATGAGATAGGTGGCTTCGCCGGTGAGGAAGATTTGGACTTCGTGGCCGGCGTCGGCCAGGGCGAGCCCGTGGGCGAAGGCGAAGGCGGCGCGGGTGGGGTCGTCGGAGCCCCACGCGCTCTTCATCATGATCTTGAGCGGCTTTTTGGTTTGCTCGGCTTTCGATCCGAAAGCGAGAAAAGGCAGTCCAGCAAGTTGAGCGAAAAATTTGCGCCTGGCCATGAGGAAGCTCCGTGGTTGAGATGAGGACGAGAAAGATTGAAGGGAATGTACTCCGGAGAATCGAGCGATGTCAAAGAACGGAGTGTTAAAAGTGGAACTCAGAATCTAGACCCCTCACTCAACTCTCATCCCACTTACGCACTTGTCATCCCGAGCGCAGCGAGGGATCTGC
>JAFAZL010000810.1 GCA_019239815.1 Acidobacteriota bacterium | reverse complement strand
GCGTGCTGACGCGCAATCTGTTCACGATTGCCGGACTTGACCCCGCTGCGATTCGCGGCGTCATCATCAGCTCGGTCGTGCCGCCGATGAACTGGACGCTCGCCGAAATGTCGAGCATTTACTTCAACCAGAAAGCGTTGTTCGTTGAAGCCGGCATTAAGACCGGGATGGCCGTGCACGTCGATAATCCGCTCGAAGTCGGCGCCGATCGTATCGTCAATGGCGTCGCTGCGTTTCACAAGTACGGCGGCCCGTGCATCGTCGTGGATTTCGGCACGGCGATCACTTTCGACGTCATCTCAGCGAAATGCGAATATCTCGGCGGGGTGATCGCGCCCGGCCTCGGCATCGCCTCGGAAGCGCTCTTCGCCCGCGCGGCGCGCTTGCCGCGTGTGGAGATTAAAGATCCCGGCCGCGTGATCGGGACCAACACCGTCAGTCACATGCAGGCCGGCCTTTACTACGGCGCGATTGACATGGTCGACGGAATGCTGACTCGCATCAAAGCCGAGATGAAAACGCCGTCAACCGTCGTTGCCACTGGCGGCCAGGCACCGCTTGTTGCCAAAGGCTCAAAGCAAATCCAGCACACCGATGAATTTCTCACGCTCACCGGCCTGCGACTGATCTGGGAAAAGAATCAGCCCGCCGACGGGCACGGCAAATCCGCAGCGAAACAAGCCGCGCCGCAAGTGCCACAAGCAAAGAAAGCTTAGGTCGCCGACATTGTCTCCCGACTCCGGCAGCGCACCCGCCATGGATGGCTGGAACTACTTCAACTATTTCACCGAGATCGAAGAATATTTTTGGAAGAAGCGCGGCGCGCATCTGCTGGTTTCGCCTCTCGATTGGGCGATCATGGAGACGTGGCAGAAAGCCGGCGTACCGCTCGAAGCCGTCCTCAAAGGCATCGACAGCGCGTTCGAAAGCTACGGCCGATCACGCCGCGGTGCAGGCAAGCCGCTCAAGAGCCTTGCCTATTGCACTGATGCCGTTCTCGACGCCGCGACTGAAATTCAGGAGGCCGCGGCAGGCGCGCAGCCGAAAGCTAAAAAGCCGGCATCAGACCCGTTCTCTCGCGATGAGTTGCGCGCATACTTCGACCGCAACATCAAGCAAATCGCGGCCGTGGCCGAGCAACGGCAGCCAACACAACCCGACGTAGCGAATCGTCTGAGCGAATTCGCCAACTCTCTAAAATCGATCCAATCAATCCTCGACGCTCCCGGCACGCTCGACCTCGAAGACCTCGAGCGCCGGCTCACCGTCCTCGACGAAAAAATTCAAGCTTCGCTCACGCAATACGCGACTGAAGACCAAATGCTCCGCATCCGCCGCGAAGTCGACAGCCAGCTCACCCAATATCGCCGCAAAATGAAAGCGGAACAAATTGCGCTGGTTGAGCGACAATATATACAGAAGCGACTGCTGGAAGAGTTTGGGTTGCCGCGGCTGAGCCTCTACTACTTTTCCTGAAACTGATTTCCCCTCGCGCCAAATGGCGGAATGGATTGCAATTTATGTCAGATGAGTTACAGTTATCGATTGAGAAGCTTGTCTATGGAGGCGACGGTTTGTCCCACGCCGACGGCAATACCGTGTTTGTGCCGTATGTCATTCCCGGCGAAGAGGTGCGCGCGTCTGTCAAGACGAAGCGAAACAAGCTGATCTGGGGCAAGCTCGACGAAGTTACGAAGCCCTCTCCTCTGCGCCAGAAGGCAAAGTGCCCGCACTTCCAGACTTGCGGCGGCTGCCACTATCAGCACATTCCGACCTCGAACCAGGTTGAGTTTAAGGAATCGATCCTGCGCGAGACGCTTTCGCGGCTCGGCCGCATTCAATGGGACGGACCGATCAAAATCCATTCCGCCGAGCCGTTCGGCTATCGCAATCGTGCTCAATGGGCGTTTCGCAACGCCAAACCGATGGCACTGGGATATTTTCTGCCCGAAAGCTCGGTAATCATGCCGGTCGATGTCTGCCCGATTCTTTCACCGACCTTGCACAAGACATTCGAACAATTGCAAAATCTCGCCCGCACCGGCGCCCTGCCCGAAAAGCTGCAAGAGATCGAAGCCTTTGTCGATTCAAAAGACGAAAAAGTCTCGCTCAATGTCGCCTTCGAACGTTTTACCAAGCCCGCCGCCGAAATTGCCGCCCTTTTTCGAAGCGCGCTGCCGCAACTCGAAAGCCTGCTGCTACTCGATCAAAACAAAGATCGATTCGAACTCACCGGCCCCGGCTATCTCCTGCATGAAGCCGGGGGATTCCGCTTTCGCGTCAGCCATCTTTCCTTTTTCCAGACGAACCGGTTCCTGATCGAAGATCTGCTTCAGACGATGACCGCGGGCGCGAGAGGCGACGTCGCTCTCGATCTATATTCAGGCGTCGGCTTTTTCACGCTGCCGCTCGGCAAAACATTCAGCAAAGTCATCAGCGTCGACGCCAACCTCGCCGCGACAACCGATCTATACGCTAACGCCGAAGCCGCCGGAATGACCGTTACTTCGCACAACGAACATGCCGAGGAATTCTTGCGCAAAACGCAGGAACGTCCCGACCTCGTTGTGCTCGATCCCCCGCGCGCGGGATTGGGCGCAGGCGCGGCGACCGCGCTGCTCGCAATTGGCGCGCCGGAAATTCGCTATCTCTCGTGCGATCCGTCAACGCTCGCGCGCGATCTGGCGATCTTGACCGGCTCGGCGAAAAAACAGGCCGAAGCGCTTCCGGCCAGCGAACCCGCAATTCGCTACGAGATCGCCGAGGTCCACCTCTTCGACCTCTTCCCGCAAACTTTCCACATCGAAACCCTTGTCCGCCTGAGGCGCGTCCCGTGAAGGCCCCGGCCGTAGCCGTTGTCGCGGCATTCATCTGCGGGATTACGCTCGGCCTCTGTTCGCCGTTCGCACATATCAGCGCGTCCTCTGCGGAACTCATTTCGTGCTTCGTTGCGTGCGCGTTGTTACTGGTCATCGCGTTGCTTTTTCTGCGATCTGACAAACTCATCGCCAGCTCAATCGCTTCCCTTCTTTGTTGGCTCATGCTTGGGTTGACCAGTTCTGCGATCGCACAAGTACCACTCCCAATCAATCACGTAACTCAACTCCTCGATCACAACCAGCTCAGCCTCAGGACGCCACTGCGTTGGCACGGTACTCTTCGCGACGAGCCAGCTCGCCTGCCCTGGGGCCTCGGCTACGAGATCGACCTCCAAGCCGTCGACTATCGAGGCACAGAGGTACCAATCACAGGCGGACTCCGCCTCAGCTACAGCGCGCGCTCTCCGACCGACGCCGCGTTCCTCCCGCAACTCCACGCCGGCGACTCGATCGACGTCATCGCCGAAGCTAGACGACCGCCATTTTTCCGTGACGAAGGCGCTTTCGACCGGCGCGCCTACCTCGCCACGGAAAACATCGACCTCATCGCAACGCTGCGCTCGCCAAAGCTTCTGCAAAAAATATCGGCAGACTCCCCACAATCCATCGCCGATCGCACCGCCCGACTTCGCGCTCGTCTTCGCGACGAACTGGACGATCTCCTCGCTGGCAATCCTCAATCCGCCGCCACCGTCCGCGCCATGCTCCTTGGCGACCGCACCTTCATCGACCGTGACGAATCCATCGCCTTCCAGAAGACCGGCGTATTCCATATCCTTGTCGTGGCTGGTCTCCACGTCGGCGCCCTTGCCGCTCTGATTTTCTGGACGTCCCGAAAGCTCCGCCT
>JAFAZL010000807.1 GCA_019239815.1 Acidobacteriota bacterium | reverse complement strand
CACGAAATCTACCATTGGACGCGTTGCCAACTCCAAAGTGCGACCGCTGCACTAAGGTGCCGAAGAAAAGCTAGGCTTGAGGGTCGAACGCAGGGCTAACAAGGAGATTTCAACAGGCGGGGCAAACCTACAGCGAGCGCGATTCTGGAAGAAGTAGGGGACGGCATGAAGCGCAGAGCGCACGATCCCATCCCCCCTAGGCCAACTACTTTGCACAAACTCTAAGGGACCGGACATAAGGAAGTTGTTAAGAAGCCTTAGAATTGTTTCTTGTACGTTTATCGCCGCGCAACACTTCGCGACGCCCAAATCACTTGCCGTCAGCAAGTTATCCGTGTATCAAAAACGGATTCGATTCCCGCTCTTCGCCTATGGTCGTCAGCGGACCATGCCCTGGATGCACCACCGTCTCATCCGGCAGTTGCATTAACTTACCTCGCAGGGAATCCATCATCGTTCGCATCGACCCGCCCCACAAGTCTGTTCGCCCGATGCTCCCGGCAAATAGCGTGTCTCCAGCAAAGAGCTGCGGCACTTCAATACTCGGATTCGCCGCCGCGACCGCGACCTCTCCCGCCTTCGCCGGCAAATACAACGAAATGCTCCCCGGAGTATGCCCCGGCGTATGCATCACATTCGCCGCAAGCCCACCCCATCGCACAACATCGCCTTCCTTCAATAGTTGATCGACCTCGCCCGTCTCCGGTCGCTCCACACCCAAAAACGCCGCCTGCTCATCCATAATTTGGTAGAGCGCCAGATCTTCTCGATGCATCATCACCGGCGCACCCGTAGCGCGCCGTAGTTTCGTCAGTCCGCCAACATGATCGATGTGCGCATGCGTGCTCACAATCGCCTTCGGCCTCAACTTGTATCGCCCCAGTAGTCCCAGAATCCGCTCCGTCTCGTCTCCCGGATCAATAACAAGCGCCTCTCCGCTCTCCAGATCGCCAAGAATGGTGCAGTTACACTGCAGCAACCCTACGGGAATCGTGATCTGCACGAACCGCTTGTCGCGCGCTGCCGACGCAAGGTTAGTCTCCGAATCGCTCATGCCCGGCAGTATAACAGCGCCTTCTCTCCTCTCTGCTAAACTGGAGGTGTCGCGAAAATTCCATGGAACTTACCGGCACACAACCCAGGGTCATCGACACGCCGCTAGCACCTCTCCACAAATCCGCTGGCGCGAACATGGGTGTCTGGTTTGGCTGCTCTCTGCCCAACGATTTCGGCGACTGGCAACGCGAATACGAATTCGCAAAACAATCCGTCGCCCTCATCGACAAAAACTACCTCGCCTACTTTTCTTTCACGGGGCCGGACCGCGCTCGCTACCTCAACGCCATCCTCACCAACAACATCAAGGATCTCAATCCCGGCCAAGGCAGCATATCGCTCCTACTCAATCCCCAAGGCCGCATCCTCGCCGAAATCGAAACGCAAGCCCAACCAGACCGTCTCCTTTGCATCTCTCACGCAATGATCCGCACGCAGCTTGCCGAGACCCTCGAAAAGTTCATCATCATGGACGACGTAACTCTCACCGACGAAACCGATCGCTACGACACACTCGCCCTTCAAGGTCCAAAAACCTCGCAACTCCTCCGCGAAGTCGCCCCAGAAATCAATCTCGACGCTATGCCCGAACTTAATTTCCTCGACGTCAACCTCGGCTCAATCCCAGCTACGATCACAAAGAGATCTTTTGCCAATACTCCATCGGCAGACATCCGCGTCGAACGCAAAGACCTCGAATCACTCTGGAATTTTCTTACAGAAAAATCGCGCAGCCTCAACGGCGGCCCTGTCGGCTATTCAGCCCTGAACGCAATCCGGCTCGAAGCAGGCATCCCCTGGTTCGCCTACGATTTCAGCGACAAGCAAATCCCCCACGAAGCCGGCCTGCAAGACTCCCACATCAGCTACGTCAAAGGCTGCTACACCGGCCAGGAAATCGTCGAACGCGTCCGCTCCCGCGGACAAGTCAATCGCCGCCGCGTCTCGCTTCGCTTCTCAACGCAGCAGCCACCCGCCGCTGGCACGCAACTCACCGCGGAGGGCAAAGAAGTCGGCGCCATCACGAGCGCCTCACCGCTGCCCTCAAATCAAAATTCAATTGGAATGGGATACGTCCGAAAAGAAAGCGCCGCCTCTGGCACTGAACTGAGCTTCACCACGTCCGAAGGCAACGGCAACGCGACGGTCGCTTAAAACACTCAGCGAGCCGACACACCGCTCACGACGGCCACGCCACCAACTCCGTCCCAGCCATCGTCAACTCCGCCAAAAGTTCCACGCGATACTCCAATCGCTCGAGAAACTCCACGCACTCCGCATGCAATTCTCTGTTATGCGTGGCCAGCAAAATCCTCGGCCGATATTTCTCGATCGTCCACACCGCGCCTCGCAGCGCCTTCACTTCACTGCACTCCACGTCCATCTTCATCACATTTGGCGGCCGAATCTCTCCCTGGTCGACCAGCGAATCCAAACTCACCACGCGAACGACAAATCCGCCGCCCTCCACCAAATGTGCCGTCGTCGGCGCGTCAGAAGCGTC
>JAFAZL010000635.1 GCA_019239815.1 Acidobacteriota bacterium | reverse complement strand
ACTTTCGGAGGTGGCCATGCGAGGATTCAAAACATTTTTGTTGCGGGGAAATGTGGTGGATTTGGCGGTTGGTGTGGTGATTGGCGCGGCATTCGCCGGGCTTGTTGGGGCAATGGTGAAGGACCTGCTGACACCGCTGGTGTCGGCGGTGGGAAAGCTGCCTGATTTTTCGGGAATGTATTTCACGATCAACGGGAGCAAATTTCTTTACGGCGATTTTTTCAACGCGCTGCTGGCGTTCGTGATCGCAGCGCTATCGGTGTACTTTCTGGTGGTGCTACCGATGAATCATTTGATGGCTAAGGTGAAGAGGACGCCCGATCCGACAACGCGGGCATGTCCAGAATGCCTGAGTGAAATTCCGAAACTTGCAAAGCGATGCAAGTTTTGCACGGCCGTCAGTGCGTAGAAGGCGATGTGACTGCCTGCGCAGAGACAAATTGCAAATAGGGGCGCAGCGTGCTGCGCCCCTACATATTTGTGGCACAAACTTCCCGTCAGCAGGAAATTGCGAGCGTGTTTTGTGCGTAGTTCCATAGTTGTGAGTTTGGGCCATGCAGGAACCTAGCGCTAGTTCCGTCGCACTTCCTACTGGAAAAGCCTTAGGTTGCCCATTGGCACGAATCGGCCAAGGGATCTGAGCACGAAACGCGGCGGCTGCGTATCACGTCGTACATTCGTTCCCATTGATGGAACCTTAAGGTCGACTCAGGCATCCTTACCCTAACGCGGTCCGGCCTACACCGTAGGCGGGGCCTAGACAAGGATTTCTCTCGGCACCAGCCCAACTTGCCAATTCCAGCGTTCGCCACGGGCTCAGCCGGCAAGAACAAGAATATGGACGATTCATTTTCTTCAGACTCTTCCTATCCGAAGACTGACGTGCGTGGAACCCGGCCCAATTACTACGCGCCGCCGCCCCCGCCCCAAAAGTCGAAGGGGCGCACGTGGGCGTGGATCATCCTCGGCGTGGTGCTGGTGTTTGTCTTCTATCTCGCGTTCCGTCATCACGACAACGAGACGCAAGCCGCGGCGCCAAAGGGTGGCGGGAAAAAAGGATTTGGCGGACCGGTGACGTTGAATACGGTCACCGCCAAGCAGGGCGATATCGGCGTGTATCTGACCGCGATTGGAACGGTAACGCCGGTTTATACCAGCGTGATCACGAGCCAGGTGAACGGAATCATCACCACGGTGCACTACAAGGAAGCGCAGTTGGTGCATAAGGGCGATGCGCTGATCGATGTGGACCCACGAACTTATCAGGCGCAGCTGTTGCAGGCGGAAGGAACGCTGGAGAAGGACACGCACATTCTGGAGCAGTCGCGCATGGACCTGGAGCGCTACCAGAAGGCGTGGTCGCGCAATGCGATTGCGAAGCAGATCTTGGATGACCAGGAAAAACTGGCGCTGCAAAACGAAGGTACGGTGAAGAACGACCAAGGAGTAGTGGACTTCGATCGCGTGCAACTCGGTTATTGCCACATCGTGGCGCCGTTTGATGGGCGCGTGGGATTGCGGCTGGTCGACCCTGGGAACGTGGTGCAGGCAAACAGCACCACGCCGCTGGTGGTTGTAACTCAGTTGCAGCCGATCACGGTGGTGTTCACGGTGGCCGAGGACTATCTCGGCGAGATTCAGCCACACATCCAGCAAGGAACGCCGCTGAGCGTGGATGTGTTCGACCGGGCGCAACTGACGAAGATCGCGAGCGGGAAATTGCTCGCTGTCGACAACCAGATCGATACAACGACCGGCACCGTGCGACTGCGAGCGCAGTTCGACAATCGGAAAAATGAGCTGTTTCCGAATCAGTTCGTGAACACGCGGCTGCTGGTGAATACACAGCACAACGTGACATTGATCCCGACATCGGCGATTCAACACAACGGAAACGTGGCGTTCGTTTACGTGATTGAAAATAACAGCGCGCATTTGCAGAACATCAAGCCGGGCGTCGAGGATAACGGGATGACCGCGGTGCAAGGCATCAATCCGAACGACGTGGTGGCGAACAGCAGCTTTGAGAGACTGCAAGACAAGGCGCAGGTAAAAATTTCCAACACGCCGCTACCCGCCTCCGCCAATTCCGAGAACAACGCTCCGTGAGTCCGTCACGTCCATTTATCGAACGACCAGTAGCAACGTCGCTGCTGATGGCGGCGATTCTGCTGGTTGGGCTGGTGGCCTATACGCAGCTGCCGGTGTCGGCGCTGCCGCAGGTCGATTACCCAACGATCCAGGTGATGACGTTTTATCCCGGCGCTAGCCCCGATGTGATGGCGACAACGGTGACGGCGCCGCTAGAACGGCAGTTTGGACAGTTGCAGGGATTGAACCAAATGACGTCGACGAGCTCGGGCGCGACGTCGGTGATCGTGCTGCAATTCGCGCTCAGTTTGAACATCGATGTGGCTGAAGAAGAAGTGCAGTCGGCGATCAATGCGTCGCAGAGCTTTTTGCCATCGGATTTGCCGACACCACCGGTCTACAACAAGACAAATCCCGCGGATGCGCCAATTTTGACGCTCGGAATCACGTCGAGCTCGATGCCGCTGTCGCAGGTGGAAGACCTGGTGGACACGCGGCTGGCGCCAAAGATTTCGCAGCTCAGCGGCGTCGGCCTTGTGAGCATCAGTGGGGGACAGAAGCCGGCGGTGCGGATTCAGGCGAATCCGGTGGCGCTGTCTTCGTATGGAGTCACGCTGGAAGCGGTGCGGACAGCGCTGATCCAAACGAGCGTCAATTCCGCGAAGGGAAATTTTGACGGGCCGCAGCAAGGCTATCAGATCGACGCAAACGATCAGCTTTCAAAGAGCAGCGAATACCGGAATGTGGTCGTCGCATACCGCAACGGGTCTCCCGTTTTTCTGAAAGATGTCGCGACGATCGTGGATTCGGTGGAGAACCAGAAGCAAGCCGCGTGGATGAACAAAACTCCCGCGGTGATCCTGAACGTGCAGAGACAGCCGGGCGCGAACACGATTCGCGTAGTGAAGTCGATCAAGACGCTGTTACCGCAACTGGAGACAAATCTTCCCGCAGCGGTAAACGTGACCGTGCTGACCGACCTGACCACGAATATTCAGGCGTCGGTGCGCGATGTGGAATTCGAGTTGATGTTGACCGTCGGCCTGGTCGTGATGGTCATTTTTCTATTTTTGCGCAGTCTTTCGGCAACGATCATTCCCAGCGTGGCTGTGCCGCTCTCGCTGGTCGGCACTTTTGGGGCGATGTACGCGCTGGGCTACAGCCTGGACAACTTGTCATTGATGGCGCTGACGATTTCGACCGGATTTGTGGTCGATGACGCGATCGTGATGATCGAGAACATTTCGCGCTACCTGGAAGAAGGCGACCCGCCGATGGAAGCGGCGCTGAAGGGAGCCGAGCAGATCGGATTCACGATTTTGTCGCTGACGGTTTCGCTGATCGCAGTGCTGATTCCACTGTTGTTCATGGGCGATGTGGTCGGGCGGCTGTTTCGGGAGTTCGCGGTCACGCTGGCAGTGACGATCATCATCTCGGCAGCGGTATCGCTGACGCTGACGCCGATGATGTGCTCGCGCATTTTGAAGCACACGCCGGAACACGAGCAGGGGCGATTCTATCGGGCGTCGGAACGGATGTTTGAGCGAATGATCGCGTTCTATGGCAGAACGCTGACGGTGGTGCTGGAGTATCAGACGATTACGCTGTTTGTGGCGGTGGCCACGCTTGTGCTGACGGTTGTGTTGTACATCTTGATCCCGAAAGGGTTCTTCCCTGTTCAAGATACGGGCGTCATTCAGGGTATTACGCAGGCACCAGAGTCCGTTTCATTCGACGCGATGTCGCAGAAACAGCAGCAGGTTGCCGACATTGTTTTGCAGGATCCTGCGGTGGAGAGCCTTTCGTCATTCATTGGCGCGGACGGAACGAACACGACGCTTAATAGCGGGCGCATTTCGATCAACTTGAAGGATATCGATGCTCGAACCGCGGGCGCGTCGGATGTGATCCGGCGGCTGCAATCGAAAATGGCGAATGTTCAGGGAATCCAGATGTACATGCAGCCGGTGCAGGACATCACAGTCGACGACCGTGTGAGCCGGACGCAGTATCAATACACGCTGGAAGATCCGGACGCGAACGAGTTGAACGAGTGGGCGAACAAGCTGGTCGAGAAGATGCAGCACCTGTCGCAGCTTGAGGATGTTGCGACCGACCAGCAGACCGGTGGCCGCGCCGTCTCGCTGATGATCGATCGGGTGACTGCGTCGCGGCTCGGCATCGCGCCCTCGACGATCGACAGCACGCTGTACGATGCGTTCGGACAGCGGCAAATCAGCACGATGTACACGCAGCTCAACCAGTATCACGTGATTCTGGAGGCGCAGCCGCAATTCCAGCTCGATCCTTCGAATCTGGCGAGCATTTACATCCAGTCGAATGCATCCTCTGGCGCAAGCGGGCCGGGGGCGACGAATTCGTTTGCGTCGTCGGGATCACAGTCGGCGGGATCGAATGCGACGACGACGTCGGTGCTGTACACGCCGTCGGCCAACTTGCTGAACGCGCAGGCCAGCGGAATCAAGCCGATCGGCAATGCGCAGAACAATTCGACGACATCGACGATCGCACAATCGAGTTCGACGTACGGGAATTCCGTGCCGCTCAGCGCATTCGTACACATTCAAAATACGACGGCGCCACTTTCGATCAACCGGCAGGGGCAGTTCCCTGCTGTGACGATTTCGTTCAATCTTGCGCCGCGCGCAGCGTTGGGTACGGCGATCGAACAGATCGACAAGGCTGTGCAGGATCTACACATGCCGCCGACGGTGGCCGGAGATTTCCAGGGCACGGCGGCGTCGTTCCGCAATTCGCTTTCGAACGAGGCACTGTTGATCCTGGCCGCGCTGGTGACCGTGTACATCGTTCTCGGCGTTTTGTACGAGAGCTTCATTCATCCGATCACGATTTTGTCGACGCTGCCGTCGGCGGGAGTCGGCGCGCTGCTGGCGTTGATTTTGTTCCGGCAGGATCTGAGCGTGGTGGCGATTATCGGCATCATCCTGCTGATCGGCATCGTGAAAAAGAACGGCATCATGATCGTCGATTTTGCATTGGAAGCAGAGCGGCATCACGGGAAGAGTTCGCGCGACGCGATTTATGAAGCGAGTCTCCTGCGGTTCCGGCCAATCATGATGACGACGATGGCGGCGCTGCTGGGTGGCATTCCATTGGCGCTCGGCACAGGCTACGGGTCGGAACTCCGGAGGCCGCTCGGCATCGCGATGGTTGGCGGATTGTTGTTGAGCCAGATTTTGACGCTGTATACGACGCCGGTGATTTACATCTTCTTCGATCGGCTCGCGCAACGATTCTCTCGAAAATCGAAGACGGAAGAAGCTGACACGCCGGGTATTTCGGATGCGAATCCGGCGCCGGGAATATGAGTCTTTCTTCGACATTCATCGAGCGGCCGGTGGCGACGACGCTGCTGACGATTGCGATTGCAATTGCAGGTGCGATTGCGTTCGTGGTGTTGCCGGTGTCTCCGCTGCCGCAGGTGGATTTCCCGACGATCGCGGTGGGCGCGAGTTTGCCCGGCGCGAGCGCGGAGATCATGGCTTCGTCGATTGCGACGCCGCTCGAGCGGCAGTTTGGCCACATCGCGGGCGTCAGCGAAATGACGTCGGCGAGTTCGCTGGGCACGACGTCGATCACGCTGCAATTCGATTTGAACCGCGACATCGATGGCGCGGCGCGCGACGTCGAGGCGGCGATCAACGCAGCGCGAACTTACTTGCCCGCAAACCTGCCGGCGAATCCGACGTATCGCAAAGTGAATCCGGCCGACGCGCCGATCATGATTCTGGCGCTGACTTCGGAGCAGTACGATCCCGGGAAGTTGTACGACGTAGCATCGACGGTGATCGAGCAGAAGCTTTCGCAGGTCAGCGGCGTCGGGCAGGTTTCGGTCGGCGGCGGCGCGTTGCCATCGGTGCGTGTGGATGTGATCCCGACGCAGCTGAACGCATACGGACTCACGATACCGACGGTACAGTCGGCGCTTGGCTTGCAGAATTCGGACCGGCCGCGAGGACAGATTGCGAATGGATTTGTTACCGCGGACATCGTCACGAATGGACAGATTTCGAAGGCGGAAGACTACAAAGATCTGATCATCGGCTACAGCAAAGGCGCGGCGGTGCGGCTTGGGGATGTCGCCGATGTCACGGATTCGGTGCAGAACATTCGCGCAGCGGGATATCTGAATGGGAAGCGCGCGATTCCCATCATTATTTTCCGGCAGCCGGGCGCGAACATCATTCAGACAGTGGAGCGCGTTCGCGAAGCGATTCCTTATATCAAGGCGACGATTCCGCAAGGCATCGATTCGGAGATCGTGCTGGATCGCACGACGACGATTCGCGCTTCGGTGAACGACGTGGAGCGGTCGCTGATTTTGTCGGTGCTCCTAGTCATTTTGGTCGTGTTTTTGTTTTTGCGGAATTGGCGGGTGACGTTGATTCCGAGCGTGGCGGTGCCGGTGTCGCTGATCGGGACGTTCGCGATCATGTACCTGTGCGGGTACAGCCTCGACAATTTGTCGCTGATGGCGCTGACGATTTCGACGGGGTTCGTGGTCGATGACGCGATCGTGGTGATGGAGAACATTTCGCGGCACCTGGAAAACGGAATGAAGCCGCTGGCGGCGGCGTTGAGAGGCGCGCAGGAAATCGGGTTCACGGTTTTTTCGATCAGCGTGTCGTTGATTGCGGTGTTCATTCCGATCTTGATGATGGGCGGGATCGTCGGGCGGTTGTTCCGCGAGTTTGCGGTAACGCTATCGACGGCGATCGCGGTGTCGATGGTGATTTCACTGACGACGACGCCGACGATGTGCGCGCATCTGCTGAAAGAGCACGCGGCGGAGAAACACGGGAAGCTGTATCAATGGAGCGAGCGGTTTTTTGCGGGGATGCTGGCGTTTTATCGGAGATCGCTTACGTGGGTGCTCGATAATCCCGGGCTGACACTTGTGGTGCTGATTGTATTGGTTGGTTTGAACGTGCTGCTTATCGTGCGCATTCCAAAGGGATTTTTCCCGCAGCAAGATACGGGCGCGATCGT
>JAFAZL010000640.1 GCA_019239815.1 Acidobacteriota bacterium | reverse complement strand
GCGATCCCACACTGTTCGGCCGCGCCGGCGAAGAAATCGAAGCCCTCCGCGAAGCGAATGTTCCATTTGAAATTGTTCCCGGCATCACCGCGGCCTTAGGCGCCGCAGCCGCGGCAGGAATCTCGCTGACCGATCGTCGTGCCGCCTCTCAACTCGTCATCACGACATATTCGCGTGGCGATGACGCGGCGACCGCCGATCCCTTCGCCGTCACGCCCTTCCTAAACTGGGCCGCCATTTCTAGTAACACAACGCTCGTCCTCTACATGCCCGGCGCCGATTACGCCGAAGTCTCCCGCCGCCTATTGGCCGCCGGCCAACCCGAAGACCTCCCATGCGTAGTCGTCTCCAACGCCACGCGCCCCAACCAACAAATCCGCCACACCACGGTAGCCGCCCTCGCGGCCGAATCGCGCCTCCCAGCGCCAGCCCTACTGATCGTGGGCCGCGTAGCCACGCACCAAATCAACGAGCTCGTTCGTGTAGGGGCGCAGCATGCTGCGCCCCTTGTCCGCACGACTGAAACCTCAAGGCCCAAACCCCAATGAACCACGATTTCCGCTGTCGCCACCAGTTCAGCGCCGCACCCTGTAGCCGCGGTCGTGTCCCAGACCGCGGGATTTAGAATCAACAACTTCCAAATGACAACAACGACCCCGAACTGAATCACAAAGGAGCACCAAAAAATGAATACCACCTCTCAACCTCTACCAGAACCAAAGAAACGCCTACTCTCCCTCGACACCTGGGCCGTCCTACTCGCCCTAGCCGCCGCCCTACTGGTTCGCTCCGGCGTGCTAACTCGTGTCCCTTGGTAGAGTTACGAAATCGGAGTGCCGCGCACAGTGAACTTAACCCATTTAGATTCACATCCTTGAACCAAATGGCGGCATAACTCGCGCAGAATCAGATCCTTAGAAAAAAGTGGTAGGGGGAGGGTCACTCCCAATTCCCAAATCGGGAAAACAGGTCGGAAATGCAGGACGCAGACGGAGGATTCAGAATCAAATGGCATCATCGATAGCAATACCGCAATCGAGAACCGACAATCCGGTTCTCCAATTCGCGCGCTTAATCCCCGGAATCGCGCTGCTCGGCGCAATCGGTTACGCCGGCAAAATCCTCGAAAAAAATGTCGGAGCCTACGCGAAGGCCCATCATTGGACATTTCCGAACATTGAATATGTTTTGTGGGCGATTTTGATTGGTCTAGCGATCTCGAACACCGTCGGAGTTCCCGCGATCTTCCGCGCAGGAGTCGCAACTTACGAATTCTGGCTCAAGGCTGGAATCGTGCTACTCGGCGCACGCTTCCTGCTCGGCGACGTCGCGAAGCTTGGTGGACTTAGTCTCGGCCTCGTCGCCTTGGAAATTGCTGGAGCAACAGCCTTTATGCTGTGGTTGGGTCGCGCATTCGGTTTGCGACCGAAGCTGACTTCGTTGCTCGCGGTTGGGTCAGCAGTTTGCGGCGTCAGCGCCATCATCGCAACGCAAGGCGCGATCGAAGCCGACGAAGAAGATTCGTCGTTCGCGATCGCCGCGATTCTCGCGCTCGGCGCGCTCTCGCTCTTCACGTTTCCTCTGATCGGACACTGGCTGCATCTCAGCGATCATGCTTACGGTTTGTGGGCAGGGCTCGCAGTAGATAACACCGCCGAAGCGACGGCGGCCGGCGCGTTGTATTCCGATGCGGCAGGGAAGCTGGCGGTGCTCGCCAAGACGACACGCAACGCGATGATTGGATTTGTGGTACTTGCGTATGCCATTTACTGGGCGAGTCAAGGGCAGGCGAAAACGATCACGAACAAAGCGAAATTCGTTTGGCAGAAGTTTCCAAAATTTGTTCTGGGCTTCCTGCTGATCTCGATTCTCGCGACCTATCAGTTTTTCAACAAAGAACAGATCACAGCGTTAGCAAATCTCTCGCGTTGGGCATTCCTGCTCACGTTCGCCGGAGTCGGCCTCCGCACCAACTTCCGCGAAATGCGAAAGCAAGGATTACGCCCGTTCGCGGTAGGCGCGATCGGTGAAGTCGTCATCGCAATTTTTACGCTAGGCCTGGTCTTCGCCGCCGACAAAATCTTCGGACTTTAACTCCCACCATGGCCACTAAAAAGAGGGCGCCAAAGTCGGCGCCCTCGATGGAATTCAACTTCAGCTGAATAATCGACGCGGTTAGATTCCGAGGACGGTGCAGAGTTCTTTGACGCTGCCGGCGGATTTTTGCAGGGCGGCATTTTCTTCTGCTGTTAATTTGATCTGGATGACTTCTTCGGCGCCTTTTGAGCCAAGCTTCACGGGAACGCCGACGCAGA
>JAFAZL010000458.1 GCA_019239815.1 Acidobacteriota bacterium | reverse complement strand
TGGCTTCTGTCGGTCCATAAAGATTCGAGAAGTGCACCTTGGGGAGGCGCTCCATCCAGTAGATCAGCGCCGGAGTCGGCAGCACCTCGCCGCACCAAAGCACGCGGCGCAAATCTGGGAAATCGTTGTGCTGCACGGAGTTGAACTTCGCCATGTAGTTCAGCACGGAGGGGACTGAGAACCACTGTGTGAGCTTTGATGCGCGGATGAACTCGGCAAGTTTCGGAGGCAATACAGCAGTTTCGCTCGGCACCAGATGCAGTTGTGCACCGGCGGTGATGGCACCGAAGATGTCGAACGTCGAAAGGTCGAAGTGAAAAGGGGTATGTCCAGAAAAACGGTCGGTGTGATCAATGCCATAGTGCTTGAGAGCCCAGGCGACGAACGTAGCGACGTTGTTGTGGGTAATGACGACGCCCTTGGGCACACCGGTCGAGCCCGATGTGAACAGAATGTGCGAACCGTCGCTGGCCGTGCGATGTTGCGGGAGCGGAGTCGATGGCGCGGATTTCAGATCCCTCGTCGAAAACGCGGTTTTGAAATTCTTTACATCCGGGGCGGAGGTGGCATCGGCTGCGGCGGTCAAGTTCTCGAACCAAACGACGGTTGTGCGCGAACGAAGCGTTTCGTCGGCCATCAATTCATCGAGCAGGGGGGCAACTTTGCCGCCCGCGACGATCACGCGATTCTCACAGGAATCGAAAATGTGACGGATGCGCGCCGCGGGTGTGGCGACGTCGATCGGAACGTGCATGCATCCCGCTTTGAGAATCCCGATCATGCTGACAATGGCTTCGGCAGACTTCGGCATCAGGATGCAGACGCGGTCGCCATTCTGGCAAGCTGCGCTAGCTAACAGATGCGCAAGCTGATTGCTGGCAGTCTCAAGCTGTCCGTAGGTGATCGCGTCGGTGCCGGAAATGATCGCCGGATCGGCCGGTCTGGTTTCGGCCTGTTGGGTAACCCAGCTTTGAAGTAGACGATCCATGATCTAGATGGTCCTCGAGAATGCAAGACTAGATTTACACACAAGCAAGGCTTTGCGCTGGAACATCCTGATGCGGCGACGTCAGTGGTGAGTCGGATCGATCGAAACGCGGCTCAATAAGTCGGCTGCTGATGCCCGATGCGTCCGTTGGTCTCACCGGCCGAAAGACTCCGAATCGCCAGCTTCGTCAGATCTGCATCATCGGGTTGATAGATTTGATAAAGCGGCAAGTCTTGTTTCTTCACGACATAGGTGCCGTGTTCGAGGGCCAGGCCCGATGACGAGACGATACTGCTGCCTTGCGGCGCGAGACGCACACGGAACTGCTTCGAGCCGGGTTCATAGTTGGAGTACGCGAAGCACCTGCCGATGCACGCCCGGTCAACAATGTGGCGCGAATTGATTCGGCTGAAATCGCCAAAATCGATCGTGTAGCTCACTTTGCTCCCGTAGGGGATGCCAGCGACGAGGGTGCCGACCTCTCGTTCCATGCGGTTGAGGACCGCAGTGTCTTGATATTGCAAGCCAAAGAAAATGACGGCGAGTATTGAGAGACCGCCAAAAATCCACTTGCGTGGCGCCAGGGCACCCAAGACACAGAGAGCCAGGAGCGCGGTCAGCGTCGTGATTCGGCTACTGATGGCACTGATGGCGTTGTTGTATTCAGGAAGCCAAATCGCAGCCGGAACCAGCGAAGCCGCAACCAGCAAAATTGCCCACAGTTCCAGCGGTGTCCTGACGTCATGCACCAGTCGTTCCCGATCGTGACTTTTCAGAGCCGATACAGCGAAGGCGAAGCAGCCAAACCCAAGTGTCCCCAATGCCAGGTATTTGTATACAGGCCGAAACAAAACCATCTGATCGACACCATTCATCGCAAGAAATTTTGTGCTGCGCGATGGATCGGTGTGGAAAAAATGCGCCAGCGCAAAATGTATGGTTATGACGCAAAGAAAAGCCGCTCCAAAAACAAACCACCGATAGCGACCGGGAACAGCCTCCGCGAGATGGATGTAGAGCACCAGCGCTACAAGCATCGCGAATCCCATCGGATGCGCCACAAGGGACATCGCGCCGAGGGTCGCGCCGACGATCCAGTCAACCGGACCGCCCCGCCATGTGGCCGCGGCCGCAAACAGCGCCAGTCCCAGCGACAGGTAGAAATTCATGAAACCGGCGTAGAACGTGAAACCGTACGCGATGATCGCAATCGCTGGAGCGACGGTCCATGGAACGCGGCGCGTGGCGGTCGCCACAAATGCGAAGGCGCCCCAGAAGAAAATGAGCACGCACGAAGAGACAACGATTTTTTCCGCGGCTGTAAAACCCGCACGAGGCCCAAGCCAGCTTAGCGCGTAGTCAACGACAACATTGTTCCACTGGTCGGCGATGTACAGCCCAGGTATGCGGCCCTGCTCAACCAGCACAGCAATCCAGGAAATGTAAGTATGGCTTCCGAGGTCACCGGCTTCGATATGGCGGTGCCAAAAGCAAGGAATCAGGATGAGCGCCGAGACAAGAAGAAAGATCCCACAGTTTTTTCGAAGGAAGCGGAGGGCTTGGTCAGTCTCCGACGGCTGCTCTCGGATTATTTCAGCTTCTGTTAAAGGATCAAGTGTCGCCAGGCTCAAGTAGCCGCGCCCTTCAGGGCGTGGTCAAAGACGGCTTGAGAGTGTACGAGTTCTTCCTGGCTGGGTGGGATATCTAGGATGAACGACTTGAAGCCATTGCGCATGTAACGCGACACTTCGTCCGCCACTTCTTCGTAGCTACCGACGAGATAAGGACAGAAGGTCTGATAGTTCTGAAATGGCCACATCCAATACACGCCTTGTACTTCGCCCGTTTCCTTAATCATTTCCGACAGTTGCTTGTGCCAGACGGAGTCAGACACCCGCATGGCCATTTGATGCGCGAGCTGACCCTTCCGGTCGCCAGGGAATCTCTGATTTGCGACGGCCCATGCTTCCGCGGTGGTTGGCCGCGCAACGATGCCGACGCGCACGCCGGATTTTTCGTTCTCGGATTCGGTGTTGGATTCAGTGTCTTTCGCAGGCTTCGGATATTTTACCGCGGTGGCGCCGACGGCTCTTGCAGCGGCGAGGCCCGCATCGGACGAACCTGACATCAGAATTCCGGGGAATAGTTCCGGAGGGAGCGGAGGAGTCATGCGAAGATTTTCAACTTTATAAAATTTCCCTTCGAAGCTGACAGGCGCCGCGGTTGAGAGAAGCAGCTTGATGATCGTCGTGTACTCGATCAAGCGCGTGTAGCGTTCGTCGTGTGGTGTCGTGTCGTTCAGCGAGACAAGATCGTTCTTGAATCCGCCGGCCACCATGTTGAGGTACATCCGTCGGCCATAGAGATGCGCGAAGCTCGCAACCATTTTCGCAACGGAGTACGGGTGCATGTAAACCGGTTGGATCGCCACAAGCGGGCAGAGCGCTTTTGTATTCTGCAAAATGATACTCGACACAAGCCATGGGTCGACGATGGAATTATCCGTGTAGACAAGTATCGCCGTGCAACCAGCTTGTTCGCTCCAGCCCGCGACGTCGATAACCTGCTGGACGTAAGTTTCGCGCGGAAAGTCTTTCGATTGCGGCGTCGTCGAGAAAATCTCGATCTGTGAACGGTCGAACGTGGCCATAGATTACTAGTCTCCTACGAGCAACCACTGTCTAAAGCACAAAATACAGAAAAACCCTTAGTGGCCCTTAGTACAAGTGGGGTACAGGGTCGATACCAGTTCAAAAAGTCAGAGAACACCCGTCCTTAATCTGGACTCCGCGCCGGTTGGCGAAGTCGAGTACCAAAACTAGGATGGTTCCAGCCTGACTGCCCCCTCCCATCAGGCCCGCAGATTGGTGGAATGTTAAGAAAAATCTGAACTTGCAGCAGGAGACTGTACCCCCATGAAAGTGTTGCACGAGAATCGCGTTCTAGTACTTTTGAGCCTCCTAGCCGTAGTACTAGCTTGGACGGCCGGCTGCGCCGGGATGGCAGAACCGCTCCCCGCGCTGTCTGTGGCCCCATCGACATTATCCGTTAGCACAAAGGTCGGAGGGTCGAACACGGTGCCCGTCTCGGTGATCAACACGGGGGCGACCCCAGTGACGGTCAACCAGGTCGTTGTGAACGGTCAAGGCTTCACCGTATCGGGAGCGACCGCACCGATGACGTTGGCAACCAATCAGACTGCCAGCTTCAGCGTGAAGTTCGCCCCCACTCAGGTCGGAAACGTGTCGGGTTCGGTGCAGTTAGTGACCGATGGGGCGCACCGGCCAGCGATGTTGCCGCTCAGCGGCTCGGGGTCGGATACGAACCCCCAGGTCAGCACCCTGCAAGTCTCGCCAGCGATCTCAACGCCAGCACCAGGGGGAACGATTAAGTTCGCGGCCTTGATTCAGGGCGCGACGGCCAATGATTCTGTCACATGGTCGACCACCATCGGCACAATTACGACGGCAGGCGTGTTTACCGCGCCGATGACAGGCGGAGTCGGCAAAGTTATGGCCCAGAGCGTTGCCGATCCGACGTTCTCAGCCAGCGCGACTGTCGCTGTGGGTGGTCGTTCGACGCCGCCTCCCAACTCTGGCACAGGGAGCGGAAGCAGCGGAAGCAACGGAACCGTTACGGCGGTTATCGTGACACCCGCGACGGCGGCTTCGGCGACCAATGGCACATTGCCATTTCAGGCAACGGTGCAGGGCACGACGACGAACACGAATGTTACGTGGACGGCTCAGCTGGGAACAATTACATCGACTGGCCAATATACGGCCCCGTCCAAAGCCGGCACGGACGTAATTACCGCGACGAGCGTTGCCGACCCCACCAAGACCGGTACGTCGACGGTCAAAGTGACGGCGCAAGGTTCATCGCCGGTGACTTCCGTGACCGTGACGCCGACTTCTACTTCGGTGAAGGCCAGCGGGACGGTGCAGTTCACCGCTGCCGTTCAGGGCAACATCAGCAACAAGGCTGTTTCCTGGAGCGCGGCGGTCGGTACGATCAGCTCGTCCGGCGCGTATACGGCACCTGCTAAGGCGGTCACAGACACGATTACAG
>JAFAZL010000412.1 GCA_019239815.1 Acidobacteriota bacterium | reverse complement strand
GTTTCTCGTCATTGAGGATGACCTCCTGAGCAAGATTTGTGTAGCCCTCGGCCCCTTTGCTGTGAATATCGTAGAAGATGATGGGCTTACCGAAACTCGGTGCCTCCGCCAGACGAACGTTGCGCGGTATCAGAGATTGGAAGACTTGGGCTCCAAAAAAGCTGCGCAGGTCGGTTGCGACCTGGCGTGAGAGCGTTGTGCGCTCGTCGTACATCGTGAGAAGAATGCCTTCAATCTCGAGTTTCGGGTTTAGGGTGCGCCGAATGCGCATTAGCGTGTCGAGAAGCTCGGAAACACCTTCCAGAGCAAGATATTCGCACTGAATCGGCACGAGAACTGCGCTGGCCGAGACCAGGGCATTCAGCGTGAGAAGGTCAAGCGCGGGCGGGCAATCAAGAATAATGAAGCGATAGCGATCGCGAATGCCATTCAGGAGATTTTGCAGGCGATATTCACGATTTTCGGCGTTTACAAGCTCAACCGCTGCCCCGGCGAGGTTTTTATCGGCGGGCAACACATCGAGGCCCTCGACTTGGGATTTCTGCACAACTTTGTCGAAAGCTTCATTCAAAATGAGCGTGTGATAGAGAGTGTGACGGGCGGGATCCTTAGTGAATCCGATCGCAGCCGTGGCGTTGGCTTGGGAGTCGCAATCAACGAGAAGTGTCGGCTGTTCGACCGCTGCGAGGCACGCAGCCAAGTTAACGGCGGTTGTTGTCTTGCCGACCCCGCCTTTTTGGTTGGCTACCGCGATAATTCTGGCCAAAAATCCCTCGTGGGCGAAAACGTAGCAAACACCTGAGAGTGATGCAAGCGGTTTCGTTTAATTTTCGCGTGCGCGCACAGACAGTTGAGGAAATCTAATTTGATTGGTCCCCATCATCGTCGATGTTCCACGTGAAACACAGACGCAATCGAAAAATGGCTTTCGCGGACGTCGGGGCTTCGTCGTTCCGCCGACCGTTGCTGGGCCTTGCAGGTCAGGTTGACTTGAGCAGATGAGTAGCCGTTCCACGTGAAACGACGCCGACCCTTTGCCTTATGGTTGGTTCCACGTGGAACGCCACGCGGCGCATCCTACGCGATTCGCGGATCGTACGGGGTTCATTTGTCGGCGTGTTTCGCGTGGTACGACGTCTCCGTATGTCGGCCGTCACCACAAGCGAGAAGTACGGTTCCCAATTGAATTTAGGTCGACTGCCGGCTGATCGAATCGCGTGTTCCACGTGGAACGCGGCTCGTCACATCGGGAGGTGGCCGGAGCTCACGAAGGCCAAGTCGCAATGATGTTCCACGTGAAACGCGGATGCGAACTAATTTGGAACTCTAGGTCGGATAACTTGTGTTCCACGTGGAACGGTGGACCCGTGTCGCGAGCCGGGAAAGCGACATTGAGAATTGGCAAAATTCATTCGCACCGAGCAAAAGAAGACAAGGCCGTGCCTGTGCCAATCGCGTATTTGTCATTCAGCTCGCTTGTGCTCGAGTCCCAACCAATATGAAGCGGCGCAGCGATTGAGGAATCGGAACCGGTTCGTTCCAAACCCACTCTTTGCTCGATCGAGCTTCGTCGAGATCTCTCCCGCCAATCCAGAGCATCACGGTCCGAGTCCCGACCTTCTCCGAAGCCGCCCATCTCAAGAATCCGGCGAATTCGCCAACCGCGCGCGAACACGCGATGTCGAGGGGCGCAATCTCTTCGCCGAGTTCTTCGTACCGGCTCACGAGCACACGCGCTCCAGGAAGGGCTAATTCGCGAACGACTTCCGCCAGAAACGTAGCTTTCTTGACATTTGAGTCGATCAGGCAGACGTCCAAGTCCGGTCGCGCAATCTTCAGCGGCAATCCCGGGAACCCGCCCCCTGAACCAACGTCGGCAAGCCGACCGCCGCCGCTGGGGAGGAAGCTGGCGCCAAACATCGATTCACAGAAATGGCGATACAAAATCTCGAGCGGATCCTGGATCGCTGTCAGATTCATCACGTCGTTCCACTTCAACAGCAGTGCGATGTACCGACGGATCTGCTCGACCTGTGCATCATTCACCGCGATCTTGAAGTCTGCGGACGCACGGCGAATTGTATCTGCTGATGGAGGGACTGGAATTGCTGGGGGCATATGGATCAGTATCCTAGCGAAGCGAAGTTGCCGGTATCGCAGTCGAATTAATAACTGTCTTGTTTTTAATGAGATAGCGTGGTCCAGCGACTCCAGCAACGACATCTACTGCAGCGTGCCAAGCGGCGACAGGGAAAAGACTCCCAGTCCAAGCGCGAAATGCACCGAAGAGAAGGCCTAGAATCCCCGTCCCAATCAATCCGCCGCGTCCCTGATAGAGGTGAGCCGCTCCAAACAAAACGGACGATACCACGACCGAGACCCAAACCGGGAAACCAGCGCGAGCGAAAGCAGCCATCGCGAAGCCACGGTACAGAAATTCCTCGCAGCAGCCCGCTGTAATCGCCAAAGCCACGAAGGGCATTCGCTCCTTCGTCGATTGAGGGAGGATACGTTCTGCCATGGCTTGAACACGTGCAGGCAGTTTGTCGAGCAAGCTTCCCATGCGTCGAAAGTTCAACCAATGCAGACTCGCGAGGATCCCAGTTCCACAAAGTCCCACAATGACAGATCGAAACAGGTTAGGCCTAGTACCCAGTCCCAATTCCGTGCTCGTGTATGCGTGAGCCCATGCGCGCCAACCTGCGATGCCAGCAGCAATCCACTGAAACGCGATTGTCGAAAGGTAGAGCGAAATGCGCTCCCGCGATTCCACGCGCGGCTTGGCGAGCAGCTGGCTTAACCGAATGCGTCCTCGCCAAGGAACGACAACCGCCAAGACGAGAAAAATCAACCAAATATCCCAAGGCATGCCGGGATGAAATCACGTTTGCGCCCGGCAAGCAACTCGATGCCTCAACATCGCGTTACGCGACCCCTTGACCGCGCATCCTTTACAATGACACGCGAAACGATAAAGCGGATGAAAGGGAGTTGGCGCTTCACTTCCGCCAGCGCAGGAAAAATTAATGTCCACTGCTTCCCCGAAACTCACTTCGATGGCAAAGGCCGCGGGTTGCGCCGCGAAATTGAATCCGGCGACGCTCGACGCCATTCTTCGCAAACTTCCCCGGCAATCCGATCCGAATGTTCTCGTAGGCTTCGGCACCAACGACGATGCCGGCATCTACAAGATTTCTCCGACGCTCGCGCTGGTGCAGACCGTCGATTTTTTTACGCCGATCGTTGACGATCCACATTTGTTCGGACAAATCGCCGCAGCGAACGCGCTCAGCGATGTGTACGCGATGGGCGGCACTCCGATTTCGTCATTGTCGATCGTTGGCTTTCCGGAAAAAGGCGACGCCGAAATTTTGGAAGCAATTATTCGCGGCGGACTTTCGAAAATGCAGGAAGCAAATTGCAGCGTGATTGGCGGCCACTCGATTCGCAACGAAGACATGCTCTTCGGCTATGCGGTCACGGGAACAATCGATCCGCATCGCGTGTGGAGAAATGTCGGCGCGCGACCAAGTGATGTTTTGATTTTTACAAAACCGCTCGGCACTGGCGTGATCACAACTGCGTTGAAAAAAAACGCGGCAAGTCCGCAAGCTCTCGAAGCCGCGACGAATGCGATGACCACGTTGAATCGCGGCGCATCTGTTGCGTTGCGGGAATTCGAAAAGAATTCGCGAATCGCAAATCCGATTCACGCCGTGACCGACGTGACTGGATTTAGTTTGCTGGGACACGCGCGAGAAATGGCGCTCGGAGATTCCGCGAATAACATTGATCCGGTTTCGCTCGACATTGACCACGATGGGTTTGAATTTTTTCCTGGCGCGATCGATTGCGCGCGGGGCGGGCATCTTTCCGGTGGTCTGAAGAATAATCGTGCATTCATCGGAGATTGCGTGGGGTTCTCCGAAAGCGTCGAGCCGGAATTTCGCGATTTGCTTTTCGATCCGCAAACATCGGGCGGTCTGCTCGTTGCGGTTGCGCCGGAAGTTGCCGACGATGCGCTCGCCACTTTGCATCGAAATGGCGTGAATGCCCGCAGCGTTGGACGGGTCGTCGCGAAGCGATCGCCGCTCATCGTTGTCCAATAAAAACATCCGATAAGAACGGTGCGATGAAAGGCTCTTGCGCCTGCAATCTTTTCTGTTATCCCGAAGCAGTTCAATCCGTATACTTTGCAGGCTCCGAGGAACAAACCCTAAAAGCCACGTTCACCCAATAGATGGACACAATCACTCACGGCATCGCGGGCGCACTGATCGGCAAAGCCGTTTTCCGGGGCGACGACATGTTCACCCGTCGCCCGATGAATCGGCAGCGCATCGTCACCTGGTCGCTGATGTTCGGCGCCATTTTTCCAGACGCCGACGTCCTTCGCGGCTGGTTCGAGCGCAACGACATGCTGATCATGACGTGGCATCGGAGCATTACGCACTCGCTGATCTGTTTGCCGATCTGGGCGCTCGTGCTTGCGTTGTTGACGCGCTCGATCGCGAAATGGAGAAAGTGGGAATCGCCCTCACTCGGCGCGCTCACCGGAATCTATGCCGTTGGAATCGCGAGCCACATCTTTCTCGACCTCGTCACTGACTTCGGCACAATGATCTGGTCGCCTTTGAAATGGACGCGTCCCGCGTGGGACCTCGTCTTCATCATCGATTTCACACTCAGCGCGATTCTTCTCATTCCGCAATTCCTCGCGTGGATTTACGCGAAGCGCGAAGGTCTTCGCAATCGCGCCTTGTCGTGCTGGATTATCTCCGTCGCAGCCACGATCGTGGTCACCGCCTTCTCTCGGATCTTCGGCGCGCCAATTTCTACGCAATATGTTTTTGCGACGATCGTGATTCTGGCCGGAGTCTTTCTTCTGCCGTCGCTCCGCAATTTCGGACTCAATCTTCGGCATTCGACATGGA